>NZ_JBEXOV010000003.1:0-183372 GCF_040611715.1 Streptomyces sp. NPDC006544
AACGGGTGGCAGTTCGACTGCTGGACCGCGGTCCCGGTCGACGCCCGGATGTGGGCGAAGAACAACGGGGAGCGGACGTGGTCGGCCATCTCCCGAAGGTTGCGGTTGTTCCAGGCGGGACCGACGTCCCGCAGGAGCGCCGGGGTGTGGTTGTCCTCGGAGTACCAGCCGATGCCGAACCCGTCCCCGTTCGTCGTCTCCACACCCAGCTTGGAGTGCAGGCTCTGGTCGATCAGCGAGTGGGCGGGTTTGTACAGGATGGTGTCGAGCAGCATGGGGGTTCCCGAATAGGCGAGCCATCGGCACATGAGCCATCACCTGTGTTTCAACCGTACGTACGGGCCGGCGGGATCCCGGTGGCCCCGGCTTCCGGAATCTTCGGTGAGTTCGCCCGTCGCCCGGCTGCTGCGCCCCGGCCGGCCTGTCGACTTCGCGTGGAGCGCCTGACTCCACCGCGCGGCGGGCAACGCCGCATGCTCATTCTCACCTCACTCGTCGTGTATCGCCATGCGGGTGACCGCGAAGCCCCCACCCGCGGGAGGACCGACGGGTCGGGCCCGTCACCACCCTCCTCACGGCCCGGTGATCCGGCTCGCGCGGGAATTTCCCGGCTGCGATGGTGGGGGGAGGGACCGTTCGTCGCAGCCCGCGTCCTCGGGAGGTCTCATGTCGCACGCCTTCTCGACCGCCGCGCGGCGACTGCCCGCCACGGCGCTCGCCTGCGGGGCATGCCTGGTCGCGCTGGTGCCCGGTCCGGCGCGGGCGTTCAGCGGCGGTAACCACGAGAAGATCACGCGCGCCGCCCTGAGCTGGGAGCCCGGGTCGCTGTCGGCGATGGCCGATTCCCGCCAGGGGGCGATCGTGGCCGACGACCAGGGCGACTACTTCGGCCTCGGCATCCTGCACTGCGACAACGCCGACTACCTCGCCCCGCGGTACGGGTCCGCGTACCCGCGTACCCGTGACGAGGCGACCACCGAACTGCTCGCCTGCGTCCGCGGCTCCGTCGCCCGCCAGCGGGCCGCCGTCCGCGATGCCGACGGGCTGGTCGACGCCCAGGGCCGGATCGTCCCGGGCCAGAGCGCGCTGGACCCTCCGTGCACGTGGAACGAGAGGCCGGACCGCGCCAAGTGCGACGTCCTGGAACAGCTCGGCCGCGGCTGGCACGCGATCGAGGACTTCTACTCCCACGGCAACTGGTCCGACAAGGCCGACGGCTCGGCCCCGGTCGGCCTCACCCATCCGCCCGGCCTGAACCGGACCACCGTCGCGCCGTTCTTCGACATCCGCCGCTACAGCTCCATGAACGACGCCGACTGGACGCGGGAAGCCGCCCGGCTGATCCCCGAGGACCTGGCCACCGGCTGCTACCCCGACTTCGATTCGACCGGTGTCAAGCCCGTCGACTGCTCCGGACGCATCAAGCACAACGGCACCCTCAACAAGGACACCGAGGCCTCCAGGCGTTCGGGGAACGGCAACTTCCAGCGGGCTTCCGAGCTTGCCTCCCGGGACATAGCCCGCCAGTGGAAGGACTTCACGGCAGAGCTCGTCGAGACCTACCCCGAGCACGGGCGCGGTGAGCAGATGGTCTGCGCGCTCACCCACGACGACCCCGCGTCCAGCTGCCGCTGAACGGCCCCCGGGGCAGGGCCACCGTCGCCGGCCCGGCCGGCCGCCCGCCGGCACCGCCCCTACCCGGTGCCGGCCTCCGTCCGCGACGGCGCGCCCCCGGACGGCGCGCCATCGGGCGGCGCGGTGCGCCACTTGAGTTCGATCTCCAGCTCGATCTCCCCGTCGCCGACCTCGACCTCGATCTCGGTGCGCAGTTCGTCAGGGATCCGCAGGGTCAACGTCCCCGGACCGAGATCCAGTTCGGCGTTGCCGCCGTGCCTCAGTGCCTCCGCGAGCGCGGAGAGCCGATCAGCGGCCTCGAGGCGTGACAGTGAACTCTTCTGCTCGAACGAGAGGTCCTTCACGGATGCCTCCAATCCGCCAGGAACAGCGGGCACGGCGGGAACAGCGGGTGAGGCTCATTGTGACGCCGCGCGGCAGGCCGGGCATCCCCGGGCCGGGTGCGTCCCGCGCCCCATGCGCCGTACCCCGTGAGGTCCTAGAGTGAAGTGGAGGCATGCCCGTGATCAACGCGTGGAGGGCACCGCTTCTTCACCGCTCCACTCACTCCCCGAGCTCGGGCGGGACGACACCCCGGAGGACGTGCGACATGTCCACTGCATCCGAAACCCCGGTCCTGGACACCCTCGTCGCCATGACGGGCGACTCGCTCGAACGGTGCGGGCTGGCACCGGACATGCTGCTGCTCACCCGTATCGCGGCGCTCGCCGCCTCGGACGCCCCGCCGATCTCGTACGCCGCCCACATCGACCCCGCCCTCAAGGCCGGGCTGACCGCCGAGCAGTTGCAGGACGTGCTGGTCGCCATCGCCCCCATCGTGGGCACCGCCCGCGTCATGACGGCAGCCGGCAACATCGCCACGGCCCTGGGCATCGCGATCGCCGTCGCCGAGGCCGAGATCGACTCCCGGGGCTGACGCGACGGACCGCTGGGCCCAGGGCAGGAGTGCACCGATGTCCCAGAACGCGATCACCGCGATGCGCGCGGTGCCCCACAGCACACCGGAGGAACGGGCGGCCCACGGCAAGGCGGCCCGGCGCCGCTCGCCGCGGTCGTCGCACGCCGTGTACGAACCGTCCTCGGACAGGCCGGACCCCCTGGCGATCCTGGAGGCGCAGTCCGCGGCGCGGGTGCCCGAACTGGTCCCGATCCGCTACAGCAGGATGTCCGAGTCTCCCTTCCGGTTCTACCGGGGAGCCGCCGCGATCATGGCGTCCGACCTGGCCGGCAGTCCCGACACGGGGATCACGACCCAGCTGTGCGGCGACGCGCACCTGCTGAACTTCCGGCTGCTGGCCTCGCCGGAGCGGCGGCTGATGTTCGACATCAACGACTTCGACGAGACGCTGCCCGGTCCCTGGGAGTGGGACGTCAAACGGCTGTCCACGAGTCTGGTGATCGCCGCCCGGGCGAACGGCTTCGACGACCGCGAACGCGCACGGATCGTCCAGACGGCCGTCCGCGCCTACCGTGAGGCGATGACCGGCTTCGCCGGCATGGGCGACCTCGAGGTCTGGTACGCGAAGATCGACGCGGACCGCCTGGAGGCCCTCGCCACACAGCAGCTCCACAAACGCGGCCAGAAGAAGCTGTCCAGTGCCATGGCCAGGGCCCGCTCGCACGACAGCCTGCAGGTCTTCGACAAGCTCACGGAGGTGGTGGACGGCCGGCCGAGGATCGCGCCGGACCCCCCGCTGCTGGTGCCGATGGCCGACCTGCTGCCGGACGTCGAGCGCAGCGCGTTCCTGCGCCAGTGCCGCAGCCTGCTCGAGCACTACGGCCATACGCTGAGCAGCGACCGGCGGGTCCTCCTGGAGGACTACCAACTCGCCGACGTGGCGCGCAAGGTGGTCGGCGTCGGCAGCGTCGGCACCCGCTGCTGGATCTTCCTGCTCCTCGGCCGCGACGGCCGGGACCCGCTCTTCCTCCAGGCCAAGGAGGCGGACACCTCCGTACTCGCCGAGCACGTCGGCGCGAGCATGTACCGCAACCAGGGCGAGCGCGTGGTCGCCGGACAGCGGTTGATGCAGGCCGCGAGCGACATCTTCCTCGGCTGGCAGCGGGTGGACGGGATCGACGGCAGGCGGCGCGACTTCTACATCCGCCAGCTACGCGACTGGAAGGGCATCGCCATGCCGGAGACCATGTCACCCCGACAGCTGGCGGCCTTCGGCGACGTGTGCGGCACCACCCTCGCCCGCGCGCACGCGCGTTCCGGGGACCGGATCGCGATCGCCGCGTACCTGGGCCGCGGCGAAGCCTTCGAGCGGGCGCTCACCACGTTCTCCGAGGCCTACGCCGACCAGAACGAACGCGACCACCGGGCCCTGGTCGACGCGGTGCGCGAGGGCCGGCTGCCGGCGCAGGAAGTGCCGGCGGCCTGACCGCACGCCCCGCACCTGACCGCACGCCCCGCCGGGGGCCGCAGGCCCAGGCCTTCCGGCCGCCCTGCGGCGCTCCGCGGACCCTGACCCCCGGCCCGGTCCGGACATGCGAAGCCTCCGGCCGGATGCTGCAATGGCTCTGACGCCGTGCCCCGCGGCGGCACGGCCGTCAAGACGATCAGCCCGAGGTCTTCCGACCGGCGCGCTCTTCACGGACCGGAGGGGACCGGACGCCTCGCCTGGAACGGACATGATGAACCGAGACGGGAAACATCCCATGACGGTGTCGGATCCGCGCCCCGCGGGGCCTGCCGAGGGGACACAGCCCGAAGAGGCTGACCAGCTGCGCGCACTACTGCGCAGTCCCGGTTACCTCAAGGCGCTGGCGTTCTGCGCCCTCGTCGGTGTTCCGGTGTCGCTGGTGGCGTTCTGGTTCCTGGTCTCCCTGCACGAGCTGGAGCAGCTGATGTGGTCCGCTCTGCCGCAGGCACTGGGCTGGGACGCACCGCCGTGGTGGTGGCCGCTGCCGCTGCTGCTGGTGGCCGGCGTGGCCGTCGGGCTCGTGGTCACCCACCTTCCCGGCGCCGGCGGTCACATCCCCGCCGGGGGACTGCACACGGGCGGCAGCTCGGCGAGAGCACTGCCCGGCGTGATCCTCGCCGCCCTGATCAGTCTTCCCCTCGGCGCCACGCTCGGCCCGGAGGCCCCCTTGATCGCCCTCGGTGGCGGCCTCGTCCTGCTCTTCAGGGATCTTGCGCGGGCCCCCGCGACGGCCAAGAGCACGGCGCTCCTCGGCGCGGCGGGAGCCGCGGCCGCAGTCGCGGTGATCTTCGGCAGCCCGCTGGTGGCCGGGGTCCTGCTCATCGAGGTGGCCGGGGTGGGCGGACCGCAGCTGTTCGCGGTCATGCTGCCCGCGCTGCTGTCGAGCGGGGTGGGCTCGCTCGTGTTCACCGGCCTCGGCCGCTGGACCGGTCTCGACGCGCCGAGCCTCTCCGTGAAGCTGGGCGTGCCCGAACCGCACCTCGACGCCGGGGACGTGCTCTGGGCGGTCCCGATGGCCGTGGTCATCGGTGCCCTCCTGCATCTGATCATGCGAGGAGGGCGGCTGACCGCGCGGTTCGTCGCGAAGCGTCCCGTCCCCCGTACGACCCTGTGCGCCCTGGGGGCCGGCGTCTGCTCCGCCGTGTACGCGCTCACCACCGGCCGCTCGCCCGCGAACGTGGCCTCCTCCGGCCAGACGACGCTGAGCCGGATGACCGCCGATCCGCACGCCTGGGGGGTCGGGGCCCTGATCGCCGTGGTGCTCTGCACGGCCGTCGCCTACTCCCTGTGCCTGGGCAGTCTCCGGGGCGGCCCCGTGTTCCCCTCGCTCTTCCTGGGCTGCGCCGTGGGTGTGCTGCTCGCGCCCCTGCCGGGCCTCGGGGTCGTACCGGGAATGGCCGCGGGCATGGCGGCCGCGACGACCAGCGCCCTGCGGCTGCCGGTCAGCAGCATCGTGCTCGTCGTCCTGGTGCTCGGCAGCGTCGCCATGACCCCCGTGGTGATCATCGCAGCCGTCGTGGCCTTCGTGACGACCCAGCTGCTGCCGCCCGGGCCCGCCGTTCCCGCCGTGGGCACCCCCGCGGAGCCGCCGGCCGGACCTCCCCCCTCCGGCGCGCCCGGCTCCGCCTGAGGCCACCGGCGGGCCGTGGTGGAAGCCGCCGCCCAGCAGCCGCCCAGCTCCGCACCGTACCGACAGAGGAGCCGCACATGCCCCCCACGGCATCAGGACAGCAGTGGCGGCTGAGCCACGGCACACAGGCGGCGGTGGTGGTCGAGCTGGGCGGAGCCCTGCGCCACTACGAGGTGGACGGGCGGCCGCTGCTCGACGGATTCGCCGCCGGTGAACGGATCACGGGCGGACGGGGACAGCTCCTCGTGCCCTGGCCGAACCGGGTGGGCGGCGGGCGCTACCGCTTCGGAGGCGAGGACCTGCACCTCCCGCTGACGGAACCGGAGAACGGCAACGCGATCCACGGGCTCCTGCGCTGGGTGCCGTGGCGGCTGCTCGCCCGCGGCGAGGACGCGGTCACGGTGGGCGCCGTCCTCTTCCCCCAGCCGGGATACCCGTACCAGCTGGAGGTCGCCGCCGAGTACCGGCTCGGCCCGGAGGGGCTCGAGACCACCGTCACGGCCACCAACGTGGGGGACGGGGCCGCGCCCTACGGCGTGGGCCAGCACCCCTACCTGACCGTGGGCACCGACCTGGTGGACACCGCGCTGCTGACCGTGCCGGCCCGCCACCGGCTCGGCGGCGACGAACACGGCCTGCCGACCGGTGAGGAGCCGGTCGAGGGCACGGCGTACGACTTCCGCGCTCCCCGGCCCATCGGCGGGGTACGGCTGGACACCGCCTATAGGGGGCTCGACCGGGACCCCGCCGGGCACTGTGCGGTCCGGCTGGCGCACCCGTCGGGGAGCCACGGCGTCGACGTACGGCTCATGGACGGCGTCCGGTACGTGCAGGTCTACACCGGGGACACCCTGGCGGAGCCCGGGCGGCGCCGGCGCGGCGTCGCCGTCGAGCCGATGTCGTGCCCGGCCGACGCCTTCCGCAGCGGCACGGCGCTCACCGTCCTGGAGCCGGGCGCGAGCCATGTCCTGCGATGGGGCCTGGCCCCGTGGGGGTCCTGGTGACCCCCGACACCGGGCCGTCGACGACGCCACCGCCCATGACGGGTGACGCCTTCCGGGCCCTGTACGAGGAACTGCGCGGCGCGAGTCCGCGCGCCCCGGACGACCGGCGCGGCACGCTCGGCCACCTGACGCCCGAGCGCGTGGTGGCCGCCGCCCGCGAGGTCCGCTCCGGTCGGACGGTGTCCCTGGCCGCGCCCATCGAAACCCTGCCCGGACCGGACAATCCCGACCCCGCGCAGCACCGGATGATCGCCCCCGCAGCCGGTGAGACCGCAGCCCGTGAGACCGCCGCCGGTGGGACCGCGGACGCGGGGCTGCGCTTCGCACGCGACCGGTTCGCGATGAACGTGCACGGCGACGCGGACAGTCATCTCGACGCGCTCTGCCACGTCGTGTTCGACGGGGAGCTCTACAACGGCGTGCCGGCGAGCAGCGTGACGTCCCGGGGCGCCCGGGCGCTCTCCGTCGAGGTCGTCCGGGACGGCATCGTCGGCCGTGGTGTGCTCCTGGACGTTCCGAGGCTGCGGGGCGTGCCCTGGCTGGAGCCCGGGGAGCACGTCACCGAGGCCGACCTGACCGCGGCGGAGGCGGCCCAGGGCGTCCGGGTCGGGCCGGGGGACCTGCTGTTCGTACGGGTCGGGCACCGCCCGCGGCGCGAGGAGCGCGGGGCGTGGAACGCCGCGCGGGCCCGGGCCGGCCTCCATCCCACGGCCGTACGGTTCCTGGCCGAGCGGCAGGTGGCCGCCCTGGGCTCGGACGGCAACAACGACACCGCCCCCAGCGCGGTCGCCGGGGTCGGCTTCCCCGTGCACGTGCTGGCGGTGCACGCCATGGGGCTGCCCCTGATGGACTACCTGCAGTTCGAGGAGTTGACCCGGGCGTGCGCCCGGGAGGGCCGTTGGTCCTTCCTGAGCGTGGTGGCCCCGCTCAGACTGCCGTCGGCCACCGGCTCGCCCGTGAACCCGATCGCCGTGCTGTGACGGCCGGGCAGGGGCTCCGCGTCCGGTCGCCGTACCGGGGAACGGGGGCTACGTTCGAAGAGGTGGGGTGGCTTCCGCGCCCCGGCAGCACGCGGCGAGAGGGCCCCGTGACAGGGCGGGACCCGTGAGCGCAAGGACGGTGGTCGCCGTGGGCGACTCCCCGCACTACGACGTCGTCATCATCGGTTCGGGAGCGGGCGGCGGTACGCTCGCCCACCGGCTCGCCCCGACCGGCAAACGGGTACTCATCCTCGAACGCGGTGGCTACCTCCCGCGCGAGCGGGACAACTGGGACTCCACCGCCGTGTTCGTCAAGGGCAAGTACCGCGCCCCGGAGTTCTGGCTGGACAAGCACGGCGACGCGTTCCCGCCCGAGGTCAACTACTACGTCGGGGGGAACACCAAGTTCTACGGCGCCGCCCTCTTCAGGCTGCGGCCCGAGGACTTCGGGGAGATCCGCCACCACGGCGGGCTGTCGCCGGCCTGGCCGATCCGGTACGAGGACCTGGAGCCCTACTACACCGAGGCCGAGCACCTCTACCTGGTCCACGGCCGCCACGGTGAGGACCCGTGGGAAGGCCCGTACAGCGCTCAGTACGCACACCCCCCGGTCGAGCACGAGCCGCGGATCCAGCAGTTGAGCGACGACCTGGAGAAGCGGGGCCTGCACCCCTTCCACCTGCCCATCGGCGTCGACCTGCGGCAGGACGAGAACGGTCGGGCGACCAGCTCCAGCGCCTGCATCCGCTGTGACCGCGTGGACGGCTTCCCCTGCCTGCTGCGCGCCAAGTCGGACGCCCAGGTGATCTGCGTGGAGCCGGCCCTGCGCCACCCGAACGTCGAGATGATCACCCATGCGCGGGTGGTCCGGCTGGAGACCGATCCGGCCGGACGCCGTGTCAGCGGCGTCGTGACCCGGAGCGAGGACGGGGCGGAGACCTCCTACACCGCGGACATCGTGGTCGTCGCCTGCGGGGCGGTGAACTCGGCGGCGCTCCTCCTGGCCTCGGCCGGCGACCACCACCCCCGCGGCCTGGCGAACAGCTCCGGCGTGGTCGGCCGGCACTACATGCGCCACAACAACCTGGCCCTCATGGCCCTTTCGAAGGAGCCCAACGACACGAAGTTCCAGAAGACCCTGGCCCTGCACGACTGGTACCTGGGGGCCGACGACTGGGACTACCCGCTGGGCGGCATCCAGATGCTCGGCAAGTCGGACGCCGACCAGATCCACGGTGAGGCGCCCCGCTGGGCGGGTGCCGTGGCTCCCGACATGCCCTTCGAGGTCATGGCCCACCACGCGGTCGACTTCTGGCTGTGCGGCGAGGACCTCCCCCTCCCCGACAACCGGGTCACCGTCGACGGCGACGGCACCATCCGTCTCGTGCTCGACGAGAAGAACAACATCGAGGGGCTCAAACGCCTGCGGCACAAGCTCCAGGGCATGCTCAGCCATCTGGGGATGCACGAGCACCAGCTCCTGACGCGCAGCATCTACCTCCACAAGGGCATGCCGATCGGTGCCACGGCGCACCAGGCCGGGACCGTGCGGTTCGGCGAGGACCCGGACTCCTCCGCCCTGGACGTGAACTGCAAGGCCCACGACCTGGACAACCTGTACGTGGTCGACACGAGCTTCTTCCCGAGCATCGGCGCGGTCAATCCGTCCCTCACGGCGATCGCGAACGCCCTGCGGGTCGGCGACCACCTGGCGGAACGGCTGGGCTGACCCGCGCCGTCCTCCGACCGGGCGTTGATGCTCGGCCGCGTGGCCCAAGACGGCCTCACCCGCCACCCCGATCACCGAGGGGGGTGCTTTGGTGGTGCGGACCCTGCCGGGCCGCGGTCCGGCGGACCGGACGGACCGGACCGGGCATACGAGGAGGCGGCCGATCGTGAGTTCCACCGAAGGTGTACCGCGGGGAGCGATCTCCGCTGACCTGCTCAAGGGTCAGAAGGCGCTGGTCACCGGCGCCAACAGCGGGATCGGAAAGGCCACGGCCATCGGCCTGGGCCGGGCCGGCGCCGACGTGGTCGTGAACTACGTCGCCGGCGCCGAAGAAGCCGAAAAGGTGGTGGCGGAGATCAGGTCGTTCGGCGTGCGCGCCGCCGCGTACGAGGCGGACGTGTCCCAGGAGGACCAGGTCGTGGCCATGACGGACCGGATGGTCCAGGAGTTCGGCACGATCGACATCCTGGTCGCCAACGCCGGCCTGCAGCGCGACGCCCGGTTCGAGGAGATGACGCTCGCCCAGTGGCAGAAGGTGCTGGACGTCAACCTCACGGGTCAGTTCCTCTGCGCGCGGGAAGCGACGAAGGAGTTCCTGCGGCGCGGCGTGGTCCCGGAGGTGTCCCGCGCGGCCGGGAAGATCATCTGCATGAGCTCGGTGCACCAGATCATTCCCTGGGCGGGGCACGCGAACTACGCCTCCTCCAAGGGGGGCGTGCAGATGCTGATGGCGACCCTGGCCCAGGAGCTCGGGCCCAAGAAGATCCGCGTGAACGCGATCGCTCCCGGAGCCATCAAGACACCGATCAACCGGGACGCGTGGGAGACGCCCGAGGCCCGGAAGGATCTGCTGCGGCTGATCCCGTACGAGCGCATCGGCGAACCGGAGGACATCGCCCACGCGGCGGTGGCCCTCGCCTCCGACCTCATGGACTACGTGGTGGGCACGACGCTCTACGTGGACGGCGGGATGACCCTCTTCCCCGGCTTCGCCACCGGCGGCTGATCCTCCTCCGGCCCGTCCTCCCGAGCGGCAAAGGAACGCATGCACACCACGGTCCACCTGCTGGCGGCAGACGCCCCCGCCCAACTGCTCCCGGCCCGGGAGCTCATGGCGTTCACCCTCGCCTCCCACATCATCCTGGTGCCGATGGGAGTGGCACTGCCGCTCATCACCCTCGTCATGCACTACCGCGGCCTGCGCGGGAACGACGCCACCGCCCTGCTGCTGGCCCGGCGCTGGTCGGCCGTGATGGCCGTGCAGTTCGCGATCGGCGTCGTCACCGGCACCGTACTGTCGTTCGAATTCGGCCTGCTCTGGCCCGGGCTGATGGGCAGGTGGGGCGACGTCTTCGGCATCGGGTTCGGTGTCGAGGCCTGGGCGTTCTTCCTCGAAGCGGTGCTCATCGCCATCTACCTGTACGGCTGGCGCAGGCTGAAGCCGCGCACCCACTTCCTGCTCGGGCTCCCGCTGCCGGCCACCGCGCTGCTGGGCGCCTTCGGCATCTTGGCCGCCAACTCGTGGATGAACACCCCCCAGGGGTTCTCGCTCGACTCCCAGGGCGACCCGGTCGACGTCGACGTCTGGAAGGCCGTCTTCACCCCGATGTTCGGGCCCCAGTACTGGCACTTCGTGGTGGCGATGCTGGTGACGGCGGGCTACGTCGTGGCGGGCGTCTACGCCGTCGGATGGCTGCGCGGCCGCCGGGACCACTACCACCGGCTCGGCTTCGCGGTCCCCTTCACCCTCGCCGCGGTGGCCACCCCGGTGCAGTTCGTCCTGGGGGACTCGATCGCCCGGCAGGTGTTCCAGAAGCAGCCCGTGAAGTTCGCCGCGATGGAGATCGTCTGGGAGACCGACACCCACGTTCCGGAGTACCTCTTCGGCCGGCTCCATCCGGACGGCACCGTCTCCGGCGGCATCAAGGTCCCCCAGCTCGACTCCATCCTGGCCGGGTTCAGCCCGGACACGAAGGTGACCGGCCTGACCTCCGTGCCGGCCGCTGACCGGCCGAACGCCACGCAGGCCACGATCGCCCACTGGGCCTTCGACACCATGGTCGGGCTCGGCAGCGTGCTCCTGCTCCTCGCCCTCGTCTACGGCCTGATCTGGCTGCGCCATCGCCGGCTGCCCCGCTCCAAGTGGTTCTACCGCAGCGCCGCCTGCGCCGGCGTCGGCTCCGTCGTCGCCGTCGAATGCGGCTGGATCACCACCGAGGTGGGGCGCCAGCCCTGGATCGTCTACCAGAACATGCGCGTCGCGGAGGCCGTGACCTCGACCCGCTCCACCACCCTGTGGATCATGTTCGGCCTGGTGGTCGTGATCTACCTGTTCATCTTCGGGGCGTTCCTCGTCGTCCTGCTGAAGATGCGCGACCGCTGGCGCCTGGCCGACGAGCGGGCGGACGGGCGGCCGGTGGAGGACCCGGAGGGGGTCACCCCCTACGGCCCGCGCCCACCCGTCCCGGCCGGCGACGCCCCGTCGCACGGAGACAGCGGCTCCGCCGCACCCGGGGCCGGTGAACGCTGATGGCCGACCTCGTCGCTTTCGTGATGCTGCTCGCCGTGACCGCGTACGCCTGCGCCGGCGGGACCGACTACGGGGCGGGCTTCTGGGACCTGACGGCCGGCGGAGCCGAGCGCGGCAAGCGCCCCAGATGGCTGATCGACCACGCCATGGCGCCCGTGTGGGAGGTCAACAACGTCTGGCTGGTCTTCGTCCTCATCCTCATGTGGACCGGGTTCCCCGTGCTGTTCCAGACGGTGTTCACCGCCATGTGGCTCCCCCTCGCGCTGGCCGCCCTCGGCATGGTGCTGCGCGGCGCCGGATTCGCCCTGCGCAAACCCAGCCGCCGGCTGGCCCGGCGCCGTCTCTACGGCGCCTTGTTCGCCATCGCCTCCCTGCTCACCCCGTTCTTCCTCGGGGCGGCCGTCGGCGCCGTCGCCACCGGCCGGATCGCACCGGGCACCGAAGCCTCGGCGGACGCGTGGGCCAACTCCGCGTCCCTCCTGTTCGGGCTCGTCACGGTCGCCGGGACCGCGCTCCTCGGCGCCGTGTTCCTGACCGCCGACGCCGTGCGCTTCGACGCACCCGACCTCGTCGGCTACTTCCGGCTCCGCGCCCTCGCCAGTCTCGTCGCGGTCGCCCTGACGGCTGTGGGCGTGCTCCTCGTCACCCGCGGCGACGCCCCCCACGTCTGGCACGGACTGACCCACGGTGCGGGGCTCGCCCTCGCGATCGTGTCGGCGGTGTGCTTCGCCGCCACGGGACTCCTCGTGCTGCGGGGACGGACGCACTGGGCCCGCTTCGGCGCCGTCGCCACCGTCGGCGCGGCCGTCCTGGCCTGGGGGCTCGCGCAGCGCCCCTACCTCATCCCCACGTCCCTGACCGTGGCGGACGGGGCGGGCGATTCCCAGACGCTGGTCTGGCTGTCGGTGGTCAGCTTCGTCGCCCTGCTGCTCGTCGCCCCGGCCGTCTTCCTCCTGTACTGGCTGGACACCCATGGCGAGCTGGAGCCCCTCACCGAGGGAGACCTGCGACGGACCGGCCCCGCGACGGGTGACGTGGCCGACCACGAGTGACCTCGCGGCGCCGCACCGACCCCGCGGCCGCGTTCCCGTCCACCGACGGGAACGCGGCCGCCGGAACCTCGTCGAGTCCCCCGTCGCGCCCGTGCGACGAGGAAGGAAACCGCTGTGAGCGAGGAAGACATCCTCCTCGGCATCGCCCTGGTCGTGGCCCTGGCCGCCGCCTGCCAGATCCTCGCCGGCAAACTGCGCGTCCCCGCGCTGATCCTTCTGCTTCCGGCCGGCTTCGCCGCCGGCGCCCTCACCGATGTCATCCATCCGGACCAGCTGATCGGGGAGTCCTTCTCCGCCCTGGTGTCGCTGTCCGTGGCGGTGATCCTCTACGACGCCGGTCTCGGCCTCGACCTGCGCAACCTCACCGGCCACACGCGTGCGGTCGTGGGCAGGCTGCTGCTCTTCGGCGTGGCCTTCACCTTCCTGGCGGTCTGCGCCGTCGCCCCGGCCCTGTTCAGCCGGTCGGCGGGGCTCGACGTGCAGATGTGGGCGGGACTGGGCGAGGAACGCGAACGGATCAAGGACGCCGGAATCACACTGGCCCGAGGAGACCTGCTCGCGACGGCCACCAACCCCCGGGCACGGCTGGAGGGGGTCAACGCCGTCTTCCTGCTCACCGACGACGACGACTTCAACGCCCTCGCCTCGGTGCTGGTCGAGGACAACGTCGAGGGCCCCGTCTACCGGGTGGGACCCCCCCACGAGAGCCACGGTGTCGTCGCGCCCTACACGGGCGGCGCCGTCCTGTTCGGCGGCGCACCCGTCCGGCACGTCCTGGCGGCACGGTACGAACAGGGCGCACGGTTCCGGGTACAGCCCGCCTCCGATCCGCTCCCGCCGGGACACGAAACGCTGTTCGTGATCAGCGCCGACGGCCGGCTGGTTCCGGTCGACGGGACGCAGACCCTCACCCCGCAGGAGGGCGACCGCGTCGTTCTGCTCGGCCCCGTGCCGACGCAGGGGACGTAGGGGACGTCTCGTGCATCAGGGCCGTGACCGGTTCAGGGTGTCGTCCAGCGTGATGGCCGCATCGATGAGCGCGAGGTGGGTGAAGGCCTGCGGGAAGTTGCCGAGCTGGCGGCCCGTCAGGCCGATCTCCTCCGAGAACAGGCCCAGGTGGTTGGCGTACGTCATCATCTTCTCGAGCACGAGCCTGGCCTGATCGGCGCGGCCGGCCCGCGCCAGGGCGTCCACGTACATGAAGGTGCACAGGGAGAAGGTCCCCTCGGATCCCCGGAGACCGTCGGGCGAGGCCTCCGGGTTGTACCGGTAGACCAGACTGTCGGTGACCAGTTCGCGGTCCATCGCGTCCAGTGTGGAGGTCCACATCGGGTCGTCGGGCGTGATGAACCCGACCGTCGGCATCCGCAGCAGCGAGGAGTCGAGCACATCGCTGCCGTAGTGCTGGACGAAGGCCCTGCGGCCCGGGTCCCAGCCCTTCGCCAGGACCTGCTCGTAGATGCTGTCGCGCTCGGCGGTCCAGCGGCCGCTCTCGGCCGGCCTGCCGTGGTCGACCGCCAGCCGCAGCGCGCGGTCGAACGCGACCCAGGACATCACCCGGCCGTAGGTGAAGTGCTGGCGGCCGCCGCGGGTCTCCCACAGCCCCTCACCGGCCTGGTCCCAGTGGTCCACGAGCCAGTCGAGCAGCGTGCGCAGCGATGTCCAGCCCTGGATGTCCAGGTGGATGCCGTGCTGGTGGGCGAAGGAGATGCTGTCGACCGCCTCGCCGTAGATGTCCAGCTGCAACTGGGTCGCCGCGCCGTTGCCTATGCGCACCGGGGCGGATCCCTGGTACCCCTCCCAGTGCTCCAGGGTCTCTTCGTAGAGATCGGAGGAACCGTCCACCCGGTACATGATGTTCAGCGGTCCCGTGTCCGTGTCCCGGCCGGCCTTCTCCTTCACCCGGTCGCCCAGCCAGCCGATGAACGCCTTGGCCTCGTCGGTGAACCCCAGCCCCAGCAGGGCGTACACGGAGAAGGACGCGTCGCGGATCCAGGTGAACCGGTAGTCCCAGTTGCGCTCGCCGCCCAGTTGCTCCGGGAGCCCCGCCGTGGGGGCCGCCACCAGGGCGCCGCTGGGTGCGTACGTCATCAGTTTCAGCGTCACGGCGGAGCGCTCCACCGTCTCGCGCCACCGGCCCGTGTACGTCGACTGGCGGAGCCACGACCGCCAGTACTCCCTGGTGGCGGCGAAGAGCTCCTGGAACTCGGCGACACGGATGTCGCGCGGCGGGCCCTGCGCGGCCGACTCCATGATCATGCCCCGCTGCTGTCCGGCCTCGAGCGAGAGCGAGACGCGCAGGTCGTGATCGCCGGTGATGGTGTGCACCAGCCGGTCGTCCTCGGGTTCCCGCACCACGCTGAGGGTGAGTTCCAGGTCGTCCGAGGTGAACACCGCTCCGCTCTCGGTGAGGTGCAGCGTGTGGGGCCTGCGGCCGTAGTCGAACCGGGGCGCGATGTCGACCTGGAAGGTCATGCTGCCGCGTACGCAGCGGAGCATGCGCACCAGGCGGTGGCGGTCGGTGGCCGTCGTCCCCGTCACCGGCATGAAGTCGACGACCTCGCCGGCGCCGGTCTCGGTCATGAACCGCGTCACGAGGATCGCGGTGTCCGGCAGGTACAACTGCTTCGTGGTGTAGGCGCTGTCCGTCGGCTTGACCGTGAAGTGGCCGCCCTTCTCCCAGTCGAGGAGGGCGCCGAACACACTGGGAGAATCGAACCGGGGGCAGCAGAACCAGTCGATCGTTCCGTCCGTTGTCACCAGCGCCGCGGTTTGCAGATCGCCGATCAGACCGTGATTTTCGATCAGCGGGTAGTCAGCCATGGGAGAACCCCTTCCGCCCCCTTCCGACGTACCCAGTCAGCTTAGGCACGCATGTCCCGGCGAGCCTGCCGAGCGGGCCGCACCTGCGTCCGCGGGGACTCCGCCTTACGCTGGGAAAGCGTGCACTGGACGCCCAGGCCGCATCGCACCGCCGATTCCGGAGGCCGCCCGTGCTGTCGAAACCCGCACCGGCTCCCGGGGCCCCCAGCAGCCTGCGGCCCGGACCGGGTGCGAGCCGGTGATGATGTCCTGGGCGGCGCGCTTCCGGTTGCGGCAGTACGCCAAGGCGAGCCTGTGGATCGTCCCCCTGACCGGACTCCTCCTGGGGGCGGTGCTCGCCGAATGGGCCGCCGGGGTGCACACGGCGGACTGGGTCCCGGACGACTGGCGGTACTCCGCGACGACGGCGAGCAGTGTGCTCAGTTCCGTCGTCGGAGCCATGGTCGCGCTGCTGGGATTCGTCGTGACCATCGGTGTGCTCGTCGTCCAGCAGGCCACGGGAACGCTGTCCCCGCGCTACATGCGCCTGTGGTACCGCGACCGGCTGCAGAAAGCCGTGCTGGCCACGTTCACGGGGACGTTCGCCTATGCCTATTCCCTGTTGCGCAGGATCGAGGCGGACGACGTCCCCGATGTGGGAGTGACCCTGGCCGGCGTGGCCGTCTCGGTCAGCCTCATGCTCCTGCTGATCTACCTCAACCGGTTCACCCACAACCTCCGGCCCGTGGCCATCGCCGATCTGGTGGGGCGGCTGGGTGCCAAGGTGCTCCTGCGCGCGACGGAGCACGTCCGGCGCCTCTCATCGCGCGACGAGGCCGCCGTGACGCCTGCCGGTCCGGTGACCCACATCCGGTCCGAACGGGGCGGAGTCGTCCAGGCGTTCGATGCGGCGGGCCTGATCGCCACCGCCGTCCGCCACGACTGCGTCCTCGTCCTGGCCCACCAGGTCGGCGACTTCGTGCCGCCCGGCACCACCCTCGTCGAGGCCCACGGCTCAGCGCCGGCGCCCGACCCGCGGCGGGTCACCGGGCTGGTCGCCCTCGGAACCGAGCGCACCATCGAGCAGGATCCGGCCTTCGCCCTGCGCATCCTCGTCGACATCGCCATCCGCGCCCTCTCTCCCGCCGTCAACGACCCCACGACCGCCGTGCAGGTGCTCAACCACATCGACACGTTCCTGCACGTGGTCGGGCGGGCCCGCCTGCGCGGCCGGTACGTGCTCGCCGACGCCGAGGGCCGGCCCCGGCTGGTGGTGCCGGGCCGCGGCTGGGAGGACTACGTACAGCTCGCCGTCACCGAGATCCGTGAGTACGGGGCCACGTCCTTCCAGGTGTGCAGGCGCCTCCGCGCGCTGCTGGAGGACCTGCTCGAGAACCTGCCGGCCGAGCGTCTGCCCGCGGTGCTCGCGGAGCTCGCCCTCCTCGAGGCATCCGTCCAGCGGGAGTTCACCGACCCCGCCCGCCGCGCCGTCGCGCAGACGGCCGACCGGCAGGGCATCGGCGGTGAGCGGCGTCCCGCGAGCGGGCCCTCCCGGTGACGGCGGCTGACTCCGCGCCGCGGTTCAGACCGGGAGGCCCAGGGGTTCCTTGATGCGCTTCATGATGATCTGGGAGTTGACCTCCGTGACGCCCGAGAGGGCCGTGAGCTTTTCGATCCAGAGGCGCTCGTAGGCGCGGAGGTCGGCCACCGCGATGCGCAGGAGGCAGCCGGGGCTGCCGAAGAGGCGGTAGGCCTCGATGACGTCGGGGATGTCCTGGAGGGCCGCTTCGAAGGCCTCGACGGCCGCGCGGTCGCGTCTGACCTCGACGGACACCAGGACCTCGAAGCCGCGGCCCACGGCTTCGGGGGAGATCACCGCGCGGTAGCCCTGGATGATCCCGTCCTGTTCGAGCTGGCGCACCCGGCGCATGCAGGGGGAGGGGGTCAGCCCCACGCGCTGGGCCAGCTCCTGGTTGCTGAGCCGCCCATCGGCCTGAAGCTCACGCAAGATTTCTCGATCGATGGCGTCCATGGGGCAATTATCAGCTACCGAGTGTTGCGGGAGGGGTTGAATTGGCAATCGCGTTGCGCGTAGATCCGCCTAGCATTGCCCACCTAGGGTGAGAACGTCTGTGCGGGTCGTGTGGGAGAGGGAAGGGTCGTGGGCATGGGACGCATCGTCGTCATCAGTACCGGCGGGACGATAGCCAGCCGCTGGCAGGGTTCCGGGTTCGCGGCCGACGCCGACGGGGCCGAGGTCATGGCGACCGCGCCGCTCCCCGAGGGCGTCACCGTCGACGTCGTCGACCTGTTCAGCGTGAACAGCCCGCGCCTGACCACCGCCCACCAGCTGACCCTGCTGCGGACCGTGCACGAGGTGCTCGCCGACCCCGAGGTGGAAGGCGTCGTGGTCACGCACGGCACGGACACGCTGGAGGAGTCGGCGTTCCTGGTGGACCTGCACCACCACGACGCCCGGTCGGTCGTCTTCACCGGTTCGCAGCGGCCCATGGGGGCGGCGGACGGGGACGGCCCCGGCAATCTCTACGACGCCCTGCTGACCGCCGCGACCACCCGCGGGCTCGGTGTCCTGATCGCGTTCGCGGGGCGGGTGCACGCGGCGCGCGGGACGGTCAAGACGCAGGCGGTGGCGCTGGACGCGTTCGCCGACCCGTCCAAGGAACTGCTGGGCAAGGTCGGCTTCGGCAAGGTCACCGTGCTGCGCAACCCCGTACGGCCGGACCCGCTGCCGCTGCCCGCCATGCCGGAGCTGCCGCCGCGGGTGGACGTGGTCATGCACCACGCCGACGGGGACCCCGTGCTGCTGAACGCCGCCGTCGCGGCGGGAGCGCGGGGAATCGTACTGGTCGGCACGGGCGCGGGCAACGCGACGCCCGAGATCGTGGACGCGGTGAAGGCGGCGATCGCGGGAGGCGTGCTCGTGGCGCTGACCACGCGGGTCGGCGCCGGGCCGGTGACGGAGATCTACACGCACGGCGGTGCGGTCGACCTGGTCGCCGCCGGGGCGGTACCGACCGGAACGCTGCGGGCGCCCCAGGCGAGGATCGCGGTCCTCGCGGCGCTGCTGGCCGGGGGCGGCGCGGCGGAGCAGGCGGGGGTGCTGCGACAGGCGCTGGCGGCCGGAGGGCCGGTGCTCGTCGCCGCCTGACGGCGAAGCCCGCCGCCCTGCCTCCGGCCCCCCCGATGCGCGTGAAGTGATGCGAGGACCCAAGAGGCAGGACGTGCGGCCTCGTTGGCGATCGGGCTCGGCCTCCTTGCGCCAACCCCCGCATGCCGGACGGTCCTTGCGATGGCATACGCTGCCGAGCGATGACACACCGACGAGACGCCGGACCGCCGGGAGCCGCCGGTACGGCCGATCCCCGGGCCGGCCGGCCATGGGACTCGGCACTGTCGTCCGGGGAGTTCGCGGCGGTCAGGGGTGCCGGGTTCGAACCGGTCGGGCAGGTGCTCGGCACGGCCGTCTTCACCATCGGCTACACCGGCGCATGGGGCTGCCCGGGCGCGTGGCCGGTCGAGGGCGATCCGAAGGCGTCCCCCTCGAGGTGGGCGCCGTCCCTGTCCCAGCTGGCGAGGACGATGTACGCGGCGCGCAGGCTGGCGCTGGCCCGGGCCGTGGCCGAGTGCCGCACGCTCGGCGGCGACGGGATCGTCGGGGTGCGGCTGGGCATCGGAGAGTTCCCGGCCGGAGGCGTGGAGTTCACCGTGCGCGGTACCGCGGTGCGGGCCCGTTCGCGCATCCGGCCGCGTCTGCCCTTCACGTCGCATCTCGGCGGGCAGGACTTCGCCAGGCTCCTGCACGCCGGATGGGTTCCCACCGGACTCGCCTTCGGAATCGGCCTCGCGACCCGGCACGACGACTGGCGCACCTCCCGCCGGGTCCGCTGGACCGCCGGGAACCAGGAGGTCGACGGCTACACCCGGCTGGTCGGCCGCGTCCGCCACGAGGCCCGCGAACAGCTGGCCCTCGACGCGGCGAAGAACGGCGGCGACGGGGTGGTGGTGGACGACGTGGAGCTGACGGTGGGTGAGCACGAGTGCCCCCTGTTCGGCTACGCCCGCGACCTCACCGCCGAGGCGGTCTTCGTCGGCACCTCCCTCGCCCGGTTCGGCCGGTCCGAGCGGGCCGCCGGGCCCGGGCCACTGACCATCATGAGACTGGAGCGCGAGCACTGACATGACCGAGCCGACGGGGCAAGAACCAGCCGGGAGGGCCGCGCGGCCGGCGCCGGAGGGCGTTTCCGAGGACGCGATGCGGCGGCTCGCGCAGCTCCAGCCGGGCGAGAAGGGCTCGCTCTTCACCTCCGACCTGACCGTGAACGAGTTCCTGCTGGTACGCGAGGCCGGCTTCCGCCCGCTCGGCCTGGTCCTCGGTTCCTCGGTCTACCACGTCGGCATCCAGCTCGCCCGGTGGTCGAAGAACCAGGAGCTCACCAAGCTGTCACAGGCCATGTACCACGCCCGCGACCTGGCGATGAGCCGGATGGAGGCGGAGGCGAGCGCCCTGGGGGCGGACGGGATCGTCGGGGTCCGGCTCGACATCCAGTTCAAGGAGTTCGGCTCGGACATCGCCGAGTTCATCGCGGTCGGCACGGCCGTGAAGGCGGACGGGGCGGACCCGGGGCCGGCCGGGACCTGGCTCAACAACAAGGGCAAGCCCTTCACCTCGGACCTGTCCGGCCAGGACTTCTGGACCCTGATCCGCGCCGGGTACGCGCCGCTGGACCTGGTCATGGGGTCGTGCGTCTACCACGTGGCGCACCAGCGCTTCGCGCAGGTGCTGAGCAACACGGGCCGCAACGTCGAGATCGAGCCGTTCACGCAGGCGCTCTACGATGCGCGCGAACTGGCGATGAGCCGCATGCAGGCGGAGGCCAAGGCCCTGGAGGCCGAGGGGATCGTGGCCGTCCAGCTGCGGCAGCACTCGCATTCCTGGGGGACGCACACCACCGAGTTCTTCGCGATAGGGACGGCGGTGCGCCCGCTGCGCGACGACCACGTCATCGACCGGCCGACCATGGTGCTGAGCCTCGATGTCTGACGGGGAAGTGGAACTGCTCGCCGCGGCGCTGCGCCGGGACGGCGCGGACCTGGACCTCTACGTCACCGTGCTGTCGGTGCACCTGGCGGACGCGCTGCCGCCGGGGGCCGTCCGCATCGAGCGGAGGCGTTCCGTCGCGCAGCGGCTGGCCGGGCGGGAGGGTTCGGTCGCCGCGCTGGACGTCGCGCTCGGGGAGCAGCGGCTCTCGCTGCGCAGGGACCGCGGCCGGCTGGCCGGGGAGATCTGCCACGAGGTGCGGGGCATCGTGCTCTCGCGGCGCCCCGTGGAACTGGACGAGTGGATCGATGTCCTGGCCCGGTCCCTGGCGGCCGCCGCGGCCTCCCGTGCCCGTGCCCGCGAGGCCGTCGAGCGCTTCCTGGCCTGACGGCCGCCGCACGGGCGGGGACCGTACGGGCGGGACGGCTAGGAGGCCGTGAACGCCGCCAGGAGCCGGTCCGCCGCCAGGGTGGGCGTCAGGGAGCCGGCGCGGACCGCCGCTTCCAGGGCCGGGGCCAGGTCGCGTACCGCCGGGTTGGAGCGGAGGCGTTCGAGGAGTTCGTCGCGGACCATCGACCAGGTCCACTCCACCTGCTGGGCCGCGCGCTTGGCCGTGAGGCGGCCGTCCGCCTCCAGCAGCGTGCGGTGCTGCTCCAGACGGTTCCACACCTCGTCCAGACCCTTCGACTCCCGGGCGCTGCACGTCAGGACCGGCGGGGTCCACGCCGCGTCGACCGGGTGCATCAGGCGCAGGGCGCCAGAGAGTTCGCGCGCCGCCGACTTCGCGTCGCGCTCGTGCGGGCCGTCCGCCTTGTTCACCGCCAGGACGTCGGCGAGTTCCAGGACGCCCTTCTTGATGCCCTGGAGCTGGTCGCCGGTGCGGGCCAGCGAGAGGAGCAGGAAGGAGTCGACCATGCCGGCGACCGTGGTCTCCGACTGGCCCACTCCCACCGTTTCCACCAGGACCACGTCGTAGCCCGCCGCCTCCATCACGATCATCGACTCGCGGGTGGCCTTCGCGACCCCGCCCAGCGTGCCCGCCGAGGGGGAGGGGCGGACGAAGGCGGCCGGGTCGACGGCGAGGCGTTCCATGCGGGTCTTGTCACCCAGGATGGAGCCGCCCGTACGGGTGGACGAAGGGTCGACGGCCAGGACCGCGACCTTGTGGCCCAAGCCCGTCAGCAGGGTGCCGAAGGCGTCGATGAACGTGGACTTGCCCACGCCCGGCACCCCGCTGATCCCGATCCGGCGCGCCCTCCCCGAGTGGGGGAGGAGCTCCGTCAGCAGCTGTTGTGCCAGCAGCCGGTGGGCGGGCAGGGTGGACTCGACGAGGGTCACGGCGCGCGCGATGAACGCGCGCTTCCCGTCGAGGACGCCCTTGGTGTAGGCCTCGATGTCGATCTTCGGCACCCGCGTCCGCCTACAGCTCGTGGCCCAGTTCCGCGGCCAGCCGCGTCACCAGGTCGTGCGCCGCGTCCGGGATGACCGTGCCCGGCGGGAACACCGCCGTCGCGCCCATCTCCAGGAGCGTGGGAACGTCCGCCGGCGGGATCACCCCGCCCACCACGATCATGATGTCCTCGCGGCCCTCCTCCGCCAGCTGCTCGCGCAGCGCCGGCACGAGGGTCAGGTGGCCGGCGGCCAGCGAGGAGACGCCCACGACGTGGACGTCCGCCTCGACGGCCTGGCGGGCCACCTCCGCCGGGGTCTGGAACAGCGGGCCGACGTCCACGTCGAAGCCCAGGTCGGCGAAGGCGGTCGCGATCACCTTCTGGCCGCGGTCGTGCCCGTCCTGGCCCATCTTGCAGACCAGGATGCGGGGGCGGCGGCCCTCCGCCTCCTCGAACCGGTCGATGAGCGCGCGGGTGCGCTCCAGGGACGGGGACTCGCCTGCCTCGGTGCGGTACACACCGGAGATCGTACGGATCTGGCTCGCGTGGCGCCCGTACACCTTCTCGAGGGCGTCCGAGATCTCGCCCACCGTGGCCTTGGCGCGCGCGGCGTTCACCGCCAGCTCCAGCAGGTTGCCCTCGCCGCTGCCGGCCGCGTTCGTCAGCGCCCGCAGGGTGTCCTGGGTGAGCGCCTCGTCGCGCTCCTCGCGCAGCCGCCGCAGCTTGGCGATCTGCTGGGCGCGCACCGAGGAGTTGTCGACCTTCAGGACGTCGATCTGCTCGTCCGTCGCCACCCGGTACTTGTTGACGCCGATCACCGGCTGGCGGCCCGAGTCGATACGGGCCTGCGTGCGCGCGGCGGCCTCCTCCACCCGGAGCTTGGGGATGCCCGCGTCGATGGCCTGCGCCATGCCGCCGGCCGCCTCGACCTCCTGGATGTGCTGCCAGGCCCGGCGCGCGAGGTCGTAGGTCAGCTTCTCCACGTACGCGCTGCCGCCCCACGGGTCGATGGACCGGCAGGTGCCCGACTCCTGCTGGAGCAGGAGCTGGGTGTTGCGGGCGATGCGCGCCGAGAAGTCCGTCGGCAGCGCGAGCGCCTCGTCGAGGGCGTTGGTGTGCAGCGACTGGGTGTGGCCCTGGGTCGCGGCCATCGCCTCGACGCAGGTGCGGGTGACGTTGTTGAAGACGTCCTGCGCGGTGAGCGACCAGCCCGAGGTCTGCGAATGGGTGCGCAGCGAGAGGGACTTGGCGTTCTGCGGGTCGAACTGCTTGACCAGGCGCGCCCACAGCAGGCGGGCGGCGCGCAGCTTCGCGACCTCCATGAAGAAGTTCATGCCGATCGCCCAGAAGAACGACAGGCGCGGCGCGAACGCGTCCACGTCCAGTCCGACGGCCTGGCCGGCCCGCAGGTACTCCACGCCGTCCGCGAGGGTGTACGCGAGCTCCAGGTCGGCCGTGGCCCCGGCTTCCTGGATGTGGTAGCCGGAGATGGAGATGGAGTTGTAGCGCGGCATCTTCTGCGAGGTGAAGGAGAAGATGTCGGAGATGATCCGCATCGAGGGCTTCGGCGGATAGATGTAGGTGTTGCGGACCATGAACTCTTTGAGGATGTCGTTCTGGATGGTCCCGGCGAGCTTGTCGGGGGAGACGCCCTGTTCCTCCGCCGCCACGATGTAGAGGGCGAGGACCGGCAGGACCGCGCCGTTCATCGTCATCGACACCGACATCTTGTCCAGCGGGATCCCGTCGAACAGCTGGCGCATGTCGTAGATCGAGTCGATCGCCACGCCCGCCATGCCGACGTCGCCGGTCACGCGCGGGTGGTCGCTGTCGTAGCCGCGGTGCGTCGGCAGGTCGAAGGCCACCGACAGGCCCTTCTGGCCGGACGCGAGGTTGCGCCGGTAGAAGGCGTTGGACTCCTCGGCCGTGGAGAACCCGGCGTACTGACGGATCGTCCAGGGCTGGTTGACGTACATCGTCGGGTACGGGCCGCGCAGGTACGGGGCCACGCCCGGGTACGTGCGCAGGAAGTCCAGGCCCTCCAGGTCGCGTCCCGTGTACAGCGGCTGGACGCCGATGCCCTCGGGCGTCTCCCACAGCAGGTCGCCGGCGTCGGAGCCGGTCGACTCCTTCAGGGCGGCCCGCCACTGGTCCTCGGAACCGGACGCCGCGGCTCCGCCGGTCAGCGGGAGCTCGGAGAAATCGGGGATTCCGGTGCTGCTCAAGACGGCACTCCCATCCGGTCGAGTACGGAGGACAGCACGGCGACGGCGTCGCAGCCGGCGAAGACGTACTCGTCCACGGCGGCCGCCGCCGTGCCCGGCTTGCCCGCGAGGAACACGGTCGTCGCGCCCGCCGAACGCAGGGCCGCGGCCACCGCCTCGGCCTGCTCCTCGTACAGCGCGTCGCTGGAGCACAGCACGGCCATGCCGTCCGCGCCGCTCGCGGCGTACGCCGCCGCGGCCGACTCCGGGGTCACCGACACCGGGTCGTGGACGGGGGTGACGCCGCCGGCCTGGAACAGGTTGGAGGCGAAGGTGGCGCGCCCGGTGTGGGCGGCCGCCGGACCCAGTGCGGCCAGGAAGACCGTGGGCCGGGCACCCGTCGCCGCCAGGTGCGCGTCGCTGCGGGCGCGCAGGGCCTCGAAGGCCTCGTCGCGCCGGACGCGGGGGAGTCCGCCGGTGAGGGGGGCCGGTGCGGGCTCGCGTACCACCGGCTTCTCGGAGAGCAGCGGGAACTCGCTGACTCCGGTGATCGGCTCGCGGCGCCGGGCCAGCTTCTTCGAGCGCTCGGCCCAGGTGGCGGCGAGACGTTCGGCGACCAGGCCGGAGCGCAGGGCGGCGGCCTGGCCGCCGGCCTTCTCCACCGTCTGGAAGAACTCCCAGGCGGCGTGTGCCAGTTCGTCGGTGAGGCGCTCGACGTAGTAGGAGCCGCCGGCCGGGTCGATCACGCGGGCCAGGTGGGACTCCTCCAGCAGGATGGTGGAGGTGTTGCGCGAGACGCGGCGCGCGAACGCGTCGGGCAGGCCCAGTTCCTGGTCGAACGGGAGCACGGTGACCGAGTCGGCGCCGCCCACGCCCGCCGCCATGCAGGCGACGGTGGTGCGCAGCATGTTCACCCACGGGTCGCGTCGGGTCATCATCACGGGCGAGGTCACGGCGTGCTGGCGCTGGGCGCCGGCCCGCGGGGCTCCGCAGGCTTCGGCGATCCGGGCCCACAGGCGGCGGGCGGCACGCAGCTTGGCGATGGTGAGGAACTGGTCGGCGGTGGCGGAGTAGCGGAACTCCAGCTGCCCGAAGGCGGCCTCCGCGTCGAGGCCCGCCCCGGTGAGGGCGCGCAGGTACGCGACCCCGGTGGCCAGGGAGAGCCCCAGCTCCTCGGCGGCACTGCCGCCGGCCTCGTGGTAGGGCAGGGCGTCGACCGCCAGGGCCCGTACGTGCGGCCAGGCGGCCGCCGTCTCCCGGGCGAGGGCGGCGGCTCCGGCGAGGTCCAGGGCCTCTCCGGTGCGGGCCTCGTGGCCCAGCGGGTCGGCGCCCAGGCAGGCGCGGGCGTCCTGGGGGGACACCCCGCGCTCGGTGTACAGCGCGAGCAGGGCCCGCGCCGCCTCGGCGTATTGGGCGCCGGGATCGAGGGAGACGGGGGCCAGGTCGAGGTAGACCCCGTCCAGGGCGCGGGAGAGGCCGTCCGCCGGGAGGCCGGCGTCGCCGACGGCCAGCCACAGCGAGGTGGTGCCGTTCTCCAGGTCGGCCAGGGCGGCGTCGTTCACCCGTACGGGGTCGGTGCCGGCGATCCGCTGGCGGACGTCCCAGCCCGAGGCGGCATTGCCCTCGGCCCGGCCACCCCGTACGAAGGGTGCGAAACCGGGGAAGCCGGTGTCCGGCACGGTTTCGGGCGCGGTGTACAGCGGGCGGGTGGTGAGCCCGTCCTCGAGTTTCGTGGACAACGCGTCTTCCGCTGCCTCGCCGGATACTTCCTTGCCCGACTTGCGTAGAACGCCCTCTACCAGGCGCTGCCACTGCTCATGCGTCGCGTCAGGGAACTCGGCGGCCAAGGAGAGCCCGTCATCAGGCAGGACCGTCATGGCTCGAATGGTAGGGGGGGTCATCAGGGAGCGCCTATAACCACCGGATGTGATCTCCCCCTCTCATGTGAGACGGGAGGGATCACGAAAGAGCGGACTGAGGAGTGCGGTCGCGGCGGCTACCGGGAGTAAGGCCGGTCGCGGGAGCCGGTCGCGGGAGCCGGTCGGCACGGGAGCCGACGGCGCGGGCGCGGTGGTCGACGCGGACGGGCCGGCGGGGCCGGCCGGAGGCCGGGGCCCGGCCCCCGGCCCCCGGCCCCGCGCGCAGCCCGGGCTCCGCCCCGGCCCTGTGGCTTCCGGGCGGGGCTACCAGCGGACGGGAAGCCGGGTGACGCCGCGGATGAGGGTGCCCTCGATCCATTGCGGCGGGCCGGCGGCCGGGTCGGCGGTGAGGTTCGGGAAGCGCTCGAACAGGGACCGGATGACGATCCGGGCCTCCATCCGGGCCAGCGGCGCGCCCAGGCAGAAGTGGATCCCGTGGCCGAAGGCCAGGTGCCCCTGGGCCGCGCGCCGGATGTCGAAGGTGTCGGGTTCCGGGAACCGGTGCCCGTCGCGGTCGCCGGAAGCCAGCGAGACCACGACGGGGGCGCCCGCCTCGATGGCGACGCCTCCCAGCACCAGGTCCCCGGCCGCGAAGCGGATGGTCGCGTTCTCCACCGGACCGTCGTAGCGGAGCATCTCCTCGACGGCACCGTCGAGCAGGCCGTCGAAGTCGGCCCGCAGATCGGCGAGTTGCCGGGGGTGGGCGAGCAGGGCCCGTACGCCGTTGGAGATCAGGTTGACGGTGGTTTCGTGGCCCGCCAGCAGCAGGAGGTAGGCCATGCCGATCAGCTCGTCGGAGGACAGGGAGTCGCCGTCCTCGTCCCGGGTCCGGATCAGGGCGCTGAGCAGGTCGTCGCCGGGCTTCTCGGTCTTGTCGGCCAGGAGCCCGACCAGATAGGCGGTCATCGCCTGGAACACCGGGCCGAGCAGCTCCGCGCTCCCGATGGGTGCGGAGACGATCTGGTTCGACCACGCGTGGAACTGGTCGCGGTCGAGTCCGGGGACCCCGAGCAGCTCGCAGATGACCGTCATCGGGACCGGGAGGGCCAGCGCCGCGATCAGGTCGCCGGACCGGCCGGGATCGGCCTCCATCGCGTCGAGGAGCCGGTCGGTGACCTCCTGGACGCGGGGGCGCAGTGCCTCGACGCGGCGCGGTGTGAACTCGCGCGATACCAGTTTGCGCAGCCGGGTGTGGTGGGGCGGGTCCGCTTCCAGCATGTTGGTGCTGGTCGCCCCGAGCAGGGCCTTGTCGAAGTCGCCGTAGACGTTCGGGTCCTTGCACAGCAGCGGATGTCCGAGTGCCAGCCGCGCCTCCTCGTAGCCGACGACCAGCCAGAGCGGTTGCCCGCCGGCGCCCGTGATCTTGTGTACGGGGCCGGCGGCGCGCAGTGCGGCGTACGTGGGATAGGGGTTCGCGCTGAACTCCCCCGCGGGGGCGCTGAAGTCGACGAGTGCCATGCGGGCAGCCTACGGCCGGGCTTGATCCTCGGGCCCTTCACTTCCGGCCACTCGTCGCTGCCGTGCGGCCGGGGGCGGGGTCCGTGGCGGGTGCGTTTCGGGCACATGAATTCAGGCCACGGTTTCCGGCCGTTCCAGGGGTGGCCGGTTCCGGCGAAAGCCCAGGTCATAGGCGGTGTTGCCGGGGCCCCGGAGGCGTCCGGGCGGGTGGCGGGCCGGGGTTGACCGGGGGTGGGGGCGCTGGCAGTCTCCGGGACATGTCCGCGATCGAGTTCCTCGCCCCGCGGCTCCACACCCCCGGCGCCTGTACCGCGCCGGGCGAGTGTCAGGGCCGCTGTCCGGCCCCGCGTCGTTTCTGAGCGCACTCCGGTCCTGAGCGCGCCCCTGGGGGCGTCCTCGCACCGAGGGGGCGTCACCGGCCACCGCGCCGCCGCGCTCCCCGTGCCCGCCGCCCGTGCCCGCATCCGTGCCCGCATCCGTGCCGGCGCCGGGCACCGTCCAGCCGCTGCTCGCCGCCGTTGCGCCGTACGCCCGTCGCCGTCGGGCTCGGGCTGCTGAGGGGGGCGGGAGGCGGCCGCCCGGCGGCCGTCCCCTGGTCGTCCTCCGCCCGCCCGCTCCTGCGTCCGCCACAGGCCGCTCGCCCTCTCCTGGTCCCACCGGCACGATCCGTCGCCGGCCCCCGGTCCCCGTCCCGGCTCTCGCCGGGTCCCGTCGCCCCGCCCGCACATTCTTCCGCTGCGGAAATGAACAAGGAGCCACGCCATCATGACCACCGCAACCACCGCAACCCGCACCCCCGACGCCGACACCGACGTCGTCACCGTCACCAAGATCGGCGGCCGCATAGGCGCCGAGATCGGCGGAGTCCGCCTCGGCGGCGAACTCGCCCGCGAGACCGTCGCCGGGATCCGGGCCGCGCTCCTCGCCCACAAGGTCGTCCTCTTCCGCGGGCAGGACCACCTCGACGAGGCCGGACACGAGGCCTTCGCCCGGCTGCTCGGGACACCCGTCGCGCACCCCACCGTGCCGTCCGCCGACGGGCGTTACGCGCTGGGCATCGACTCCCACCACGGAGCCCGCGCCAACCAGTGGCACACGGACGTCACCTTCGTCCCCGCCTACCCCACCTTCTCCATCCTTCGCGCCCTCACCGTCCCGCCCTACGGCGGCAACACCCTGTGGGCCAACACGGCCACCGCGTACTCCCGGCTTCCCGAGCCCCTGCGGGTCCTGGCCGACAGCCTGCGCGCCGTGCACTCCAACGAGTACGACTACGCGGCCCTGAAGCCCGACGCGCTTCCCGAGGCGCTCGCCCAGTACCGCGAGGTGTTCACCTCCACGAAGTTCCTCACGGAACACCCGGTGGTCCGCGTCCACCCCGAGACCGGCGAACGCACCCTGCTGCTCGGCAACTTCGTCCAGCGCATCAACGGCCTCACCGGCCGCGACTCGCGCATCCTCCTGGACCTCTTCCAGGCCCACATCGAGAGCCCCGAGAACACCGTCCGCTGGCAGTGGCGGGCCGGCGACGTCGCCATCTGGGACAACCGCGCCACCCAGCACTACGGCGTGGACGACTCCGACGACCACGAGCGCACCCTGCGCCGCGTGACGGTCGACGGCGATGTCCCGGTCGGCCCGGACGGGGTCCCGTCCCGGCTGATCAGCCCGGAGACGGTGCCCGACCCGTCCTTCGGCATCGCGTCCGGCGCGTCCGGTGCCTCCGGGGTGTCCATCGCCTCCGGCGCCGGCGCCTCCGACGCGGCCTGACCCCCGCTCGGCGACCGCCACCGCCACCGTCACCGCCCCAGCCGTCACCGCTCCAGCCGTCACCGCCACCGCCCCGCCCTCGAAGGAGCGCTCCGTGCCCAAGCTGCTCGCCCTCACCGGCAGCCCGTCCGTCAACTCCCGCACCGCCGTCGTCGCCGACCACGTGCTGCGCCGCCTGGACCACGCCGGCTTCGACACCGCCCACCTCGCCGTCCGTGAGCTCCCCGCCGCCGACCTGCTCTCCGCACGCCGAGGCGAACCGGAGATCCGGCGGGCGCTGGAAGCCGTCGCCGAAGCCGACGGCATCATCATCGCGACCCCGGTCTACAAGGCCGCGTACACCGGCCTGCTCAAGGCCTTCCTCGATCTGCTCCCGCAGGACGGACTGGCCGGCAAAACGGTTCTGCCGGTGGCCACCGGCGGCAGCCTCGCCCACGTCCTGACCATCGACTACGCGCTGCGCCCGGTCCTTGCCGCGCTCGGCGCCCGGCACGTCACCGCCGGCCGCTTCGTCCTCGACTCCTCGGTCGAGCGCGGCGCCGGTCCCGACCGGCTGCGGCCCGAAGCGGAGCTGGACCTCTTCCAGGCCGTCGACGAGTTCGCCGAGGCCCTGCGCGCAGCCGAGGCCGCGGTGCTCGCCACCGCGCACTGACCTGCGTACACACTGATCCGCTCATCGACAAGGAATCGTCATGCCCGCAGCCTTCACCTCGACCCCCACCTCCCGGCGCCAGTTCCTCACCCTGCTCGGCATCTCGGCGGCCGCGGTGAGCTGCGGCACGGCAACCGCCACGGGTGCCCGGGGCAGCCAGATCACCGCCCTGAAGTACCAGGGCGCCGTAGGCTCGGTGACCCTCCCCGAGCTCGCGGCCGATCTCGGCTACCTGGGGAACGTCACCCTGGACTGGGTCGGCAACACCATCAGCGGCCCGCAGGACATCCAGTCCGCCGCCACCGGCCAGACCCACTTCGGGGGCGCCTTCAACGGCGCGATCGTCAAGCTCGCGGCGAGCAAGGCGCAGATCACGGCCGTCGCCTCGTACTACGGCTCCGACAAGGACACCTACCTCGGCTACTACGTGCTGGAGGACAGCCCGATCCGCTCCGCCCGCGACCTGATCGGCAAGAAGGTCGGCATGAACACCCTGGGCGCCCACGCCCAGGCCCTGCTGGACATCTACCTGGAGCGCAACGGCGTCCCCAAGGCCGAGGCGGACAAGGTCGAGTCCCTCGTCGTGCCGCCCGTCAACACCGAACAGGCGCTGCGGCAGAAGCAGATCGAGGTCGGCGTCCTCAGCGGGGTCCTGCGGGACAAGGCCCTCGCCGCCGGCGGTATCCGCCCGCTGTTCAAGGACTTCGAACTGCTCGGAGCGTTCAGCGCCGGCTCGTACGTGATGACGCGCAAGTTCATCAAGGAGAACCCCGACACCGTGCGGACCTTCACCACCGGCGTGGCCAAGGCCATCGAGTGGTCCCGCGCCACCCCGCGCGAGGAGGTCATCGCCCGGATGACCGAGATCATCAAGAAGCGCGGCCGCACCGAGGACACCTCCACCCTGCAGTACTGGCGCTCGTACGGGGTCGCCGAGCCCGGCGGGCGGATCGCCGACAAGGAGTTCCAGCTGTGGATCGACTGGCTGGGCGGGCGCGGTGAGATCAAGAAGGGTCAGCTGAAGCCGGCCGACCTCTACACCAACGCGTTCAACGACCAGGGCAAGGGCTGAGGCGCGGCGATGGCGAAAATCGTGTTCGAGTCGGTGACGAAGACCTTCCCGACCAAGGACAAGAAGAACAAGAACGGCAACGGGGAGTTCACCGCCCTCGACGGCGTCGACCTCGAGATCGAGGCCGGGGAGTTCGTGGTCGTCGTGGGCCCCAGCGGCTGCGGCAAGTCCACCCTCCTCGACCTGCTCGGCGGCCTGACCCGCCCCACCTCCGGCCGGATCCTGCTCGACGGCGCCCCCGTCACCGGTCCGGGCCTGGACCGGGGCATCGTCTTCCAGCAGTACGCGCTGCTGCCGTGGCGCACGGCACTCGGCAACATCGAATTCGGCCTGGAGGCGACGGGCGTCCCCCGCCGTCAACGCGCGGCGAAGGCCAAGGAGTTCCTGAACCTCGTCGGCCTCACGGGCTTCGAGGACCGGCATCCGCACGAGCTGTCCGGAGGCATGCGCCAGCGGGTCGCCATCGCGCGCTCGCTCGCCTACGACCCGGACGTGCTGCTGATGGACGAACCGTTCGCCGCGCTCGACGCCCAGACCCGCGAGTCGCTCCAGGACGAACTGCGCCGCATCTGGCAGAGCACCGGCAAAACCGTCGTGTTCATCACGCACGGCATCGAGGAAGCCGTCTACCTCGGGCAGCGGGTCGCCGTGATCACCTCCCGTCCCGGCCGGGTCAAGGAGGTCGTCCCGGTGTCGTTCGGCGACCGGTCCGCCGGAGCGACCGGCGAAGACCTGCGCTCCAGCCCGGAATTCGCCCGCTACCGCCACGAGATCTGGACCCTGCTCCACGACGAGGTGGCCCGCGCCCAGCAACTGGAGAAGGAGGAGGCCACCGTATGAGCACCGTGGTGAAATCAGCAGAAGCAGAAGCAGAAGCAGGTACGCGGCCGGACGCAGCGCCGGCGCCGGCACCCGCACCCTCACCGGGTCGACCAGGAACGGCCGTACGGGGCCCTGCGCCCTCCGCGTCACCGCAGCCGGTCCGCGCCGCCGCGCCGGCGCCGACTTCGCCCCCGTCCCCGTCCCCGGCCCTGCGCGCCCTGCGGGTGCTGCGGGCCCTGGCGCTGCGCTCGGCGGCGATCGTCGCCCTGCTCGCGCTGTGGGAGACGGCGCCCCGGCTGGGCCTGGTCGACGCGACGTTCCTGCCGCCGGTCAGCGAGGTCGCCGTGGCGTGGTGGGAGCTGCTGAATGACGGCCAACTCGCCGAGCACACCCAGGCCAGCCTGGTCCGCTCCTTCGGCGGCTTCGGCATCGCGGTGCTGATCTCGGTCCCGCTCGGGCTGCTGATCGGCTGGTACCGGCCGGTGGCCGTCCTGCTCGGGCCGCTGCTGGAGGTGTTCCGCAACACGGCGGCGCTGGCGCTGCTGCCGGTGTTCGTCCTGCTGCTGGGCATAGGGGAGACCTCGAAGGTCTCGATCGTCGTGTACGCCTGCGTCTGGCCGATCCTGCTGAACACCATCAGCGCGGTGGGCAACGCCGATCCGACGCTCGTGAAACTGGCGCGCTCCATGGACCTGTCCACGCCCCGGCTGTTCCAGAAGGTGATCCTGCCGGCGTCGGTGCCCGCCATCTTCACGGGAATCCGGCTGGCCGGAGCCGTCTCCATCCTGGTCCTGGTGGCCGCGGAGATGATCGGCGCGAAGGCGGGCCTCGGCTACCTGATCAACGCCTCGCAGTTCAACTTCGCGATTCCGCAGATGTACGCGGGGATCGTCACGATCTCCGCGATCGGCCTGGCCTTCAACCAGATCCTGGTCGCGGTCGAACGCCGCCTGAGCGTCTGGCGCGTTCCCTCCTGACCCCTCCCGCGGGGCCGCGGCTCCCCGCCGCCGCGGCCCCGCGGCCGTAGCCCCGTAGCCCGACCTTTGACCGAGGACACGACATGACCAGCACCGCACCACGGACCCTCCACCTCAACGCCTTCCTCATGAACGCCGGGCACCACGACGCCGCCTGGCGGCACCCGGACAGCAGCCCCGAGCGGATCACCGACCTGGGCTACTTCCAGGAACTGGCCCGCACCGCCGAGCGCGGGCGGCTCGACTCGATCTTCTTCGCCGACGGCCTCGCCCTCTGGGGCAAGGCCCGCTACAACGCCCTCGGCGGCTTCGAGCCGCTCACGCTGCTCTCGGCCATCGCCGCCGTCACCGAGCACATCGGGCTGATCGCGACCGTTTCCACCACCTTCAACGAGCCCTACAACCTGGCCCGGAAGTTCGCGTCCCTCGACCACATCAGCAACGGCCGGGCCGGCTGGAACATCGTCACTTCCGGCACCCTCGACGAGGCCCGCAACTTCAACCGCGAAGAGCACCTGGAACACGGGTTGCGCTACGAACGCGCCCGCGAGTTCCTGGACGTGGCCACCAAGCTCTGGGACAGCTGGGAGGACGACGCGGTCGTCCTCGACAAGGACCGCGGCATCTACGCCGACACCGACAAGCTCCACCCCGCCGCCCACCGCGGCGAGTACTTCGGCGTCGCCGGACCGCTCAACGTCCCCCGCTCCCCCCAGGGACACCCGCTCCTCGTGCAGGCCGGGTCCTCCGAGGACGGCAAGGAGTTCGCCGCCCGCAACGCCGAGGCCGTGTTCACCGCCCAGCAGACCCTCGCCGACGGCCAGACCTTCTACAAGGACCTCAAGTCCCGCCTCGCCAGGTACGGCCGCGCCGAGAGCGACCTGCTCGTCCTGCCCGGCATCGCTCCCGTCATCGGTTCCACCGAGGCCGAGGCGAAGGCCCTGGAACAGCAGCTCACCGACCTGCAGGTGCCGGAGTACGGGCTCGCCCAGCTCTCCGGGATGCTCGGTACCGACCTCACCGGCCTCCCCCTCGACGGCCCGCTGCCCGAGCTCCCCGAGGAGCGGGACATCAACGGCAACAAGAGCCGTTTCACGCTCGTCGCCGAGCTCGCCCGCCGCGACGGCCTCACGCTGCGCGAACTGATCGCCCGCCTCGGCGCCGGCCGGGGCCACCGGGTCTTCGCCGGGACGCCCGAACAGATCGCCGACCAGCTTCAGGAGTGGTTCACGCAAGGCGCCGCCGACGGCTTCAACATCATGGCGCCCGTCCTGCCCACCGGACTCACCGACTTCGTCGACCAGGTCGTACCGATCCTCCAGCGGCGCGGTCTCTTCCGCACCGAGTACACCGGCCGGACCCTGCGGGAGAACTACGGGCTGGCGCGCCCCGTCAACCGCTACGCCGCCTCGCCCGCTCAGGCGTAGCCGGGGAGCAGGGGAGCCGGGGCGGTGATCCACGGGGGTCCGAGCGGCCAGGCGACCGGGCGGCCAGGCGGCCGGGCGGCCGGTACAGCTCCGACCGGCCGGACCATCTCGGCGCTCAGGGCCTCACGCGGGGAGGGTGTTGCGGTGCGAGCGGCGGCGGGCCGCGCTGAACAGGGCCTGGATCTGAGCGCCGGACTGCTCCACGTCGTCGAGCGGGGAGGGGAAGGGGAGCCGGACGTCGCGGTGGCCGCGCCGTTCCTCCAGGCGCAGGGTGATCCCGTAGCGGTCCATGGCCAGGGGCAGGGCGCGGACCACGGCCGCCTGCGGGACCTGGGGAGGGACCAGGCGCAGGAGGAGGGTGACGAGCTCGGCGTGGTCGTCGACGAGGTGGGTGAGCATGCCGGCCTCGTAGGGGGAGAGCGGGTCGGGACGTGCCGCGTCCAGTTCTTCGAGGCCGACGTGGGAACGGGTGCCGTCGGAGGCTTCGAGGACGGCCCGGCCGAACTCCATCCCTCTGATCTTCGCTGGGAATCCCGGCCTTCAGGCCGGGCGGGAATGCGGTCCTTGGCTGGGAGGCGCGATGCGCCGGAGTGTTCTGCGCCTGCGTGGTGACGGTCAGGTCGGCCGCTTCTGGTTCTCGATGTACTCCCTCACGGTGGCGAGGGGTGCGCCGCCGCAGGACCCTGCGAAGTAGGAGGGTGCCCAGAAAACTGACCCCGTTCCGATGCGGTTGATTCGGTCGGTGTATTCCGCGCGCAGGTAGCGGGAGCTGACGCCCTTCAAGCTGTTGACCAGCTTGGAGACAGCGATCTTCGGCGGGTAGTGCACCAGAAGGTGGACGTGGTCGCCTTCCCCGTTGAACTCCCGTAGCTCTGCTCCGAAGCTGACGCACACGTCCCGCATGATCTCTTCGCAGCGTGTCAGCATGGCGTCATCGAAGATGCCGCGTCGAAGCCTGGTGACGAATACCAAGTGGACGTGCAGGTTGTGGACGACGTGGTTTCCCCTGCGGATGTCGGGATCTGGTGCCCAGCGTGGTGACATACGCCAAGCGTAGTATGATCGCGTTGACTCGCCGAAGGGGGGTGGGCCGGATGATCCGTGCGTACAAGTTCCTCATGCGACCCACCACGGGTCAGGCGATCGCGCTCGGCGAGATGCTGCGCGATCACTGCTCGCTCTACAACGGCGCATTGCAAGAACGCCGCGACGCCTACCGTCACGCCTCGGCGACGAGCATCAAGTACGGGACGCAGTCCGCGCAGCTCAAGGACATCCGGGCCTTCGACCTTGAGCGTCACGGCCGGTGGTCGTTCTCCAGCCAGCAGGCCACCTTGCGCCGTCTCGACAAGGCGTTCGCCGCGTTCTTCCGCCGCGTCAAGTCCGGCGACACGCCGGGATACCCGCGCTTCCGTGGGGTGAACTGGTTCGACACCGTCGACTTCCCCAAGGACGGCGACGGCTGCCGGTGGGGCTCCCTCCCCAACCGCGCGACCCGCGTCCGCTTCCAGGGCGTGGGACACGTCAAGGTCCACCAGCACCGGCCGGTGGCCGGCAAGGTCAAGACCGTGTCGCTCAAGCGCGAGGGCAAGCGCTGGTACGTGGTTTTGACCACCGACCAGCCCCAGCCCGAGCCACTGCCCGCGACGGGCTCCGCCGTCGGGATCGACGTCGGGATCGCCAACTTCCTGGCCGACTCCAACGGCGAGTTCGTCCCCAACCCGCGCCACGGCCAGGTCAACGCCCAAGCTCTGGCGAAGGCCCAGCGGGCACTCGCCGTCTTCCCCCGCGTCCGCCGCGACAAGCGGACCAAGAAGCACCGCGCCGCCGTCGGGAAAGTCGCCGAGCTGCACGCAAAGGTACGGCGCCAGCGGCTCGACCACGCGCACAAGACCGCACTCCAGCTCGTCCGCGTCCACGACGCGATAGCGCAGGAGAGCCAACATGGTGCGGGCCCCCAAGCCGAAGCCCGACCCCGACAACACGGACAGCTTCCTGCCCAACGGGGCCACCGCCAAAGCCGCACTGAACAAGTCGATCCACGATGCGGGTTGGGGGGTGTTCCTCGCGATCCTCACCAGCAAGGCTGAAAGCACCGGCCGGAAAATCGTCGCGGTAGACCCCCGCAACACCTCCCGCGCATGTCCCCCATGCGGGCACACCACGAAGGCAAACCGTCCCACGCAGGAGAAGTTTCACTGCGTCTCGTGCGGCCACACCGCGCACGCAGACACCGTGGGCGCGATCAACGTCTTGAACCGGGCCGGGCTGGCCCGCTGCAACGCCAACACGGCGTAACAGGAAGCCCCGTCATTTATGGCGGGGAGGAGTCACGCAGGTGGAGTCCTGGCGCTCGTCGTCGTAGGGGGTCAGCAGGTGGCCGAGCAGCGTGACGCGGGCGCGCACCCGGTCCCGTACCGGGGTGGGGGCCACGTCGGTGAACTCCATCCGGATCGGCGGCCGGTGCTGGGCGGGGCCGCCCGGTTCGGCGGGGTGCAGGTGCAGCCGGCCCAGGGGATCGGTGCCGTCGAAATGACGGATCTCCGTGCGCAGCCCGTCGGTCACGACGGTCATGGAGTGGGCGGCGGTCGGGATGGACCGGACTCGCTCGGCGTCGGTGGGCAGGGACAGGGGCAGGGGCATGTGGATCTCCGGCGTCCGAAGGGCGATGCCGCTCAAGTGACTTAGGTTTGCCTAACCTAACTTATCCGTGGAGTCGGGGACAGACGGCCAGGGCCGGCAGCTGTCTCGTGTCGGTGTTGGGCTGAACGGGTGAAGCGCGAGAGGATGGGGGGATGCACATGAAGCGCAGGGCCGGGGCGGCCCGGTGAGCAGGTACGACGTCACCGACGAGCAGTGGGAAGGGCTCGCGCAAGTGGTTCCGCTGCGCAGTCGCAACGAGTGGCCCTCCCGGGTGGACCACCGCACGATCCCCGCGGTGCCGGGGGCGTCCGCGGCGGAACAGCGGCGTTTCGTGGTGATCCGGGTCCAGGTCTTCGCGGACGCGCGGGAGGTGGCCGAGTATCTGATCGCACAGATCCCGGTGCTGCTGGACCTCACGGGCGCGGACGGCGAAGTGGCGAAGCGGATCCTGGACTTCAGCAGTGGTGTGGTCTTCGGACTGGGCAGCGGGATGCACCGGGTCGACCGGAACGTCTTCCTGTTGGCGCCCGTGGGCACCGAGGTCGAGGGGATCGCGGCCGCGGTCGTCCCCCGATCGTAGGAAGGTCCCCCGGGCGGAACGGTTCGCCGGACCCGCGGGGGGTCCGGCGGCCCGTACCGTCCCGCGCATGACCCCGCCTGCCTCCTCGCCGACCTCCGCGGCCCCGGCCTTCGTCCCGGACCCGCGCATCGCCCTGTCGCTGCCCATCGCCGCGTCTGCCGTGCCCGCGTCTGCCGTGCCCGCGTCTGCCGTGCCCGCGTCTGCCGTGCCCGCGCCCGCCGCGTCCGTACGCGTGCTCGCGCCCGCCGCACTCCCCGCCCCCGCCGCTGTGCCTCCGTCCGGCGCGGGCCCTGGTGCCGGACCCGGTGCCGGTGCCGGTGTCGTCGCACGGGGCGGGGGGCCGGGGTTAGCCGTGGCCGCCGGACGGCGGGCCGCCGCGCCGCAGGCGCAGGTTCCGCATCTGAGGCCGGCGGTGACCGAGTTGCGGCTGTCCGCCTACGGGGTGCACCGCGCGGCGCGGTTCGTGCTGGAGCCCGTCACCCTCTTCGCCGGGCCGAGCGGGAGCGGCAAGTCGCAGGCGCTCGAGGCGTACGAGGCCCTGGCCACCCTGGCGGCCGGGGCGACGCTGGAAGAGGCGTTCCCCGAGCCGGCCGCCCGGATCCCGGACCTGGCGGTGCCCGACGCGGTGCGGCGACGGGGATTCCGGCTCGGCTGCACGGCCGAGGGGCCCGCGGGGCCGGTCCGGCTCGACCTCGCCGTCCAGGCGGAGCCCGCGCTGCGGATCGTCGGCGAACGGCTCTCGGTGGACGGGGAGATCCTGCTCAGCACCGCCCTGCGCGACCCCGGACGGCGCTCCGTCCAGGCGGCCTGGCTGACGGGCGGAGCCACCGGGGTCACCAAGGCCCCGCTGCCCGACGACCGGCTCGGGACCGCCCTGCTCCCGCTGCGGGTGGCCGGCGCCACCGACGGGCAGCGCCGGGTGCTGGCCGCCGCCGAGCAGATGGTGGTCGCGCTGCGCTCGGTGTTCCCCTGCGACCCCCGCCCGGAGCGGATGCGGGAGCCTGTCGCGCCGGGGGAGGGGCGGCTGCTGGGCGACTGCGCCAACCTGGCCGACGTACTGCGCCGGACCCGCCTGGAGTGCGGCACCCGCTACGGGCTGCTGACCGAGGCGGCCCGCAGGGGCTGTGCGGGAGGGGTGGCCGGGCTGGACGTACGGGCCCCCGAGGGCGGCCCGGTCACCGGCCTGCTGGACCGCGGCCCCGAGCGGCCCGCGACCGAGCTGGCCCGGCTCGGCGCGGGCGAACTCCGCTTCCTCGCCCTCGCGTTGGTCCTGCTGACCGGTCCCGGGGTGCTGGCCATGGACCCGGCCGCCGAACTGCTGTCCGCGCGGCAGGTGCTGACCGTCCTCGCGGACGGCTTCGACCGGGACCTGGACCGCGGGCAGGCCGCCGAGCTGCTGCGGCTGGCCGTACTGGCGTGCGGGCGCGGACAGGTCCGGCTGGCGGCCTCGGTGGGCGAGGCGTGCGCGGCGGCCGCCCGGGAGGTCGAGGGCGTATCGGTGGTAGACCTGATGCCGTGAACGAGGAGCGCGACACGCACGAGGACGACCGGATGCGGCCCGCCGGACGGTTCGACGGGCCGGTGGACGCCGGGCCCGGCGAACGGCCCGGCGAGGGGCCCGACGAACGGCCCGACGAGCGGCTGGGCCGGCTGCAACGGAGGCTCGCCGCGTTCGCGGCGGCCCGCGGGTGGGAGCCGTACCACACGCCCAAGAACCTGGCGGTGGCGCTGAGCGTGGAGGCCTCCGAACTGGTGGAGATCTTCCAGTGGCTGACACCGGAACAGTCGGCCAGGATCATGGGAGAGCCGGAGAGCGCACACAGAGTGGCCGATGAGGTGGCCGACGTGCTCGCCTACCTGCTGCAGTTCTGTGAGGTCCTGGGGGTGGATGTGCTGGATGCGCTCGCCGCGAAGATCGAGCGGAACGAACTGAGATTCCCGGTTCCGGGCCCCTCGGCACCGGGCCGTCACTCTTCGGAGTGATGGCGTTATCCACAACCCATATCTGTGTCCACAATTTCCGAATACCCCTGGCTTTACGCGCCCGTTGCCCTCACTCTGGGTAGTGATGGGAACGGCGGATGTCGTGCGGACGGGGGACGGCAGATGGATGCGGTACGGCTCATCGCAGCCGGCCGGCACGCGCTGGCACAGAGCGGGGCTGCGTGGGACATCGTGGGCGAGGCCTGGCAGGCACAGGCCCTCGCGCAGGGCATTGGAGGCTGGCTGGCGGTCACGGGACCGCCGGAGCTCAGATCGGAGGCACGGGGGCTGGGTGAAGCGGGAGGCAGAGGCTGCGGGGTGCTCGACCGCGCGGCCTTGCGGGGAGAGGGCTACGCGCCCGACCTTCCGCCACGGGCGGCGCAGTTGACCGTGGTGACGGATGCGAGACAGGCGCTGCTCGGTCTCCAGGCACTGCTCGGAGAAGTGGGCATAGCGCTGGTCGGGGTGGCCTGCGGGACGGACGACGAGGGTCTGTACTGGCAGTGCATAGAGTCCATAGACGCGGCCGACGAATCGAGCGACCGGGTCCGGGCGATCCTGCGCCGGCTGACCGTGCGTGAGCGGGGTTCGGCTTCCGGGGTGGCCTGAGGTTCGGGTGTGCCCCGGACCTGGACCCAGGGCTCGGGGTCCGGGCCGGGTGGCGTGGGAGCCGCGCGGGCCGGAGCCGGGTGCCGCCGGAGGCGGGTGGGGTTCCGCCGCGCGCGGCGGGACCGTGGGGGCAGTACGACCAGGAGGACGGACGCGGCTCCCTCTCCGGGGCGCCCGGTCTCACAGTCCTGTCGGCAGGTCTCCGGCGCGGGCTCCGGGGACATGGCCGCCTCCTCGGCCCTGCCCCTTTCCGCGGCGGAAGGGGGCGGTGGACGCACCGGCGCAGGGGCCCCGGCGCGCGGGCCGGGCGTTCCGGCTCCGTCCGGGCAGCGAGCCCCGTCCCGGGCCGGTCACTGCCGGGGGCGACGGCGGACCGCCGGCTCGGCGCGGATTCACCCGGCCGGGGTCGAAGGGGCAGGATGGAGACATGGATCTCCGTATCTTCACCGAGCCCCAGCAGGGCGCGAGCTACGACACCCTCCTGAGCGTCGCCAAGGCCACCGAGGACCTCGGCTTCGACGCGTTCTTCCGTTCCGACCACTATCTGCGCATGGGATCGGCCGACGGCCTGCCCGGCCCCACCGATGCCTGGATCACCCTCGCGGGCCTGGCCCGCGAGACGAAGCGGATCCGGCTGGGCACGCTGATGACGGCCGGCACCTTCCGGCTGCCCGGCGTCCTCGCCATCCAGGTCGCCCAGGTCGACCAGATGTCCGGGGGCCGCATCGAACTGGGCCTGGGCGCCGGCTGGTTCGAGGAGGAACACAAGGCGTACGGCATCCCCTTCCCGGCGGAGCGCCTCGCCCGGCTGGAGGAGCAGCTGGCGATCGTCACCGGTCTCTGGGCCACCGGGGCCGGCGCCACCTTCGACTACGCGGGCACGTACTACCAGGTGGAGAACTCCCCGGCGCTGCCCAAGCCGGTCCAGGCCAAGATCCCCGTCCTGATCGGCGGCCACGGCGCGAAGCGCACCCCGCGCCTCGCCGCGCTGTACGCGGACGAGTTCAACATGCCCTTCGCCTCCGTCGCGGACAGCGAGCGGCAGTTCGGCCGGGTCCGCGCGGCCGCCGAGGAGGCCGGGCGCAAGGCCGACGACCTCGTCTACTCCAACGCCCTCGTCGTGTGCGTGGGCAAGGACGACGCCGAGGTGGCCCGGCGGGCCGCCGCCATCGGCCGGGACGTGGACGAGCTGAAGGCCAACGGACTGGCGGGTTCCCCGGCCGAGGTGGTGGAGCGGATCGGCGCGTACGGGGCGGTCGGCGCCTCCCGCGTCTACCTCCAGCTGCTCGACCTCGACGACCTGGACCACCTGGAGCTGATCTCGGCCCAGGTCATGTCCCAGCTCGGCTGACGAGGGCGGACGGAGCCGTGCCCCGCGCGTCCGGTCCGCTCGCCGACGCCCTGACCGGCCCCGGCGGCAAGGCCGTGCTCCTGGACGGCGGGCTGAGCAATCAGCTCGCCGCCCAGGGCTGCGACCTGTCCGGCGGCCTCTGGACGGGCCGGGTGCTCGCCGAGCGGCCGGACCAGGTGGCGGCCGCGCACGCCGCGTACGCGCGGGCGGGCGCCGAGGTGCTGATCACCGCGAGCTACCAGGTGGGGTACGCGGCCTTCGCCCGGCACGGCTACGGCCCGGCGCGCACGACGGAGCTGCTGCGGCGCAGCGTGCGCCTCGCGTCCCGGGCGGCCCGGGACGCGGACCACGCGGTGTGGGTCGCCGCGTCCGTGGGCCCGTACGGGGCGGTGCTGGCGGACGGCTCCGAGTACCGGGGCCGGTACGGCCTGGGCGTGCGGGAGCTGGCCGGCTTCCACCGCCCGCGCGTCGGGGCGCTGCTCGCGCAGGGCCCCGACGTCCTGGCCCTGGAGACGGTCCCGGACACCACCGAGGCCGAGGCCCTGCTCACCGTCCTCGCGGAGACCGGAGCCCGGGCCTGGCTGAGTTACACGGTGGCGGGCGGCCGCACCAGGGCGGGGCAGCCCCTGGCCGAGGCCTTCGCCCTGGCCGCCGCATCCCCGCAGGTCATCGCGGTCGGGGTGAACTGCTGCGACCCCGACGACGTGCTGCCGGCCCTCGAGGCGGCGGCGGGGGTCACCGGCAAGCCGCTGCTGGCGTACCCCAACGACGGCTCGGTCTGGGAGGCCGCGACGGGGACCTGGAGGGCCCCGGCCGAGCCGGTCCTCTGGCCCACGGCCGCCTGGCACCGGGCCGGTGCCCGCCTCATCGGCGGCTGCTGCCGCATCGGCCCCGACCGCATCGCGGACCTGGCCGCGGGCCGGGGAGCCCGCTGACCCGCGCGGGCCGGCGAGCCTGGTGACACCCCGGACCGGGGAGCCCGCTGACACGCGCGGGAGCCCGGCCCTCGGTCCTCGCCGCCCTCAGTCCTCGCCCACCACCGCGGCGCAGCCCGGGCACTGCAGGTTCGCGTGCTCCGGCGGGCACCAGGAAGATCCCGGGTTCCCGGAGGGCTGCCGGGCCGCCGGCTCCATGGCGAAGGTGTCCCTCCCGCACATGGTGCGCGGGCCCCGGCCGGAATCTGCTCCCGGGGCGTGGGGCGCCGCGTGCACCCCGGTGACGGATCCCCCCGGGTCGAGCTCGTACACCACGACGAAACCACTCATCCTTCGACGGTAGGCGCCCCGGGGCCCGACGGAAAATGGGGCGCGTGCGGAACCCCTGACCAGGAACAATCGCTCATGTGTTCCTGACGATCTCCACCACCGGCTCCCCCGAACGACCCGCCACCGACCTGGGCTTCCTGCTGCACAAGCATCCCGCCAAGGTGCAGGCGTTCTCCACCTCCTACGGCACCGCCCACGTCTTCTACCCCGAGGCCACGGCCGAACGGTGCACGGCGGGCCTGCTCCTGGAGGTGGATCCCGTCGCCCTCGTGCGGCGCGGCCAGGGCAAGGGCCGGGGCGGGACGCCCGACGCGGCGCTGGCCCAGTACGTCAACGACCGGCCGTACGCCGCGTCCTCCCTGCTGGCCGTGGCACTCGGCGGAGTGTTCCGCACGGCGCTCAAGGGCGAGTGCGCCACGTACCCCGAGCTGCCGGACCGGGCCCGGCCGCTGCGCGTCGAGATCCCCGTGCTGCCCGCACGCGGCGGCGCGGACCTCGTGCGCCGGCTGTTCGGCCCGCTGGGCTGGGACACCGTGGACGTGACCCCCGTACCGCTCGACGAGACGTTCCCCGAGTGGGGCGACTCCCGGTACGTGCGGCTTGTCCTGGAGGGTGAGCTGCGCCTCGCCGACGCGCTGCGCGGGCTGTACGTCCTGCTGCCCGTCCTGGACGACGCCAAGCACTACTGGATCGCCTCCGACGAGGTGGACAAGCTGATGCGCGCCGGAGCGGGCTGGCTCGCCGAGCACCCGGAGAGCGAACTGATCACCTCCCGGTACCTGGCCCGCCACAAGCGGCTGACCCAGGACGCCCTGGAACGCCTGGAGCTCGTCCGCCTCGCCGAGGCCGACGGCAGCGAGGTCGAGGAGCTCGACAACGCCGTCGACGGGACCCGCGACACCGAGGAGCGCCCCGTGCCGCTCGCGGTGCGCCGCCGCGAGGCGATCCTCGGCGCGCTGCGCGCCGCCGGAGCCGCCCGCGTCCTCGACCTGGGCTGCGGCCAGGGCCAGCTGGTCCAGGCGCTGCTCAAGGACCCGGCGTACACCGAGATCGTCGGCGTGGACGTGTCCGTCCGGGCGCTGAACCTCGCCGCCAAGCGGCTGCGCCTCGAGCGGATGGGGGAGCGCCAGAGCTCCCGCGTCCGCCTGACGCAGGGCTCGCTCGCGTACACCGACAAGCGGCTCGCCGGCTACGACGCGGCCGTGCTCAGCGAGGTCATCGAGCACCTGGACCTCGAGCGGCTGCCCGCCCTGGAGTACGCGGTGTTCGGCGCGGCCCGCCCCCGCACGGTCCTCGTGACCACCCCGAACGTCGAGTACAACGTCCGCTGGGAGACGCTGCCCGCCGGGCACGTCCGGCACGGGGACCACCGCTTCGAGTGGACCCGCGAGGAGTTCCGGGCCTGGGCCGGCCGGGTCGCCGGCCGCCACGGGTACGAGGTCGCGTACGTGGCCGTGGGGGACGACGACCCCGAGGTGGGGCCCCCGACCCAGATGGCCGTCTTCACCCAGGGCACCGGCACCCAGGGCACCGGCACCCGGATCACCGACACCACCGACACTCCGAAGGAGGGTGAGGCAGCATGACCGTCACGACCGCCGGCGCCGCGACCGGCCGCGCGCGCGTCCTTCCCGTCACCGACCTGTCCCTCGTCGTCCTGATCGGGGCCACCGGATCGGGCAAGTCCACCTTCGCGCGCAAGCACTTCAAGGCCACCGAGGTCCTCTCCTCGGACTACTGCCGGGGCCTGGTCGCAGACGACGAGAACGACCAGAGCGCCAGCAAGGACGCCTTCGACGTCCTGCACCACATCGCCGGCAAGCGGCTCGCCGCCGGCCGCCTCACCGTGGTCGACGCCACCAGCGTCCAGGCCGAGTCCCGGCGGCAGCTGGTCCGGCTCGCCCGCGAGTACGACGTCCTGCCCATCGCGATCGTCCTCGACATGCCCGAGGACGTCTGCGCCGAGCGCAACGCGGCCCGCCCCGACCGGGCCGGGCTGCCCCGCGCCGTCATCCAGCGCCACCGCCGCGAGCTGCGCCGCTCGCTGCGCGGGCTGGAGCGCGAGGGCTTCCGCAAGGTGCACGTGCTGCGCACCCCCGAGGAGGCCGAATCGGCCGAAGTGGTGCTGGAGAAGCGGTTCAACGACCTCACCCACCTCACCGGCCCCTTCGACATCATCGGCGACGTCCACGGCTGTGCCTCGGAGCTGGAGACCCTGCTCGGAAAGCTCGGCTACGAGGACGGTGCCCACCCCGACGGCCGCACCGCCGTGTTCGTCGGCGACCTCGTCGACCGGGGTCCGGACAGCCCCGGCGTGCTGCGCCGGGTGATGGGCATGGTCGGCTCCGGCAACGCCCTGTGCGTGCCCGGGAACCACGAGAACAAGCTCGCCCGTTACCTCAAGGGGTCCAAGGTCCAGCAGACCCACGGCCTCGCCGAGACCGTCGAGCAGCTCGCCGCGGAGCCCGAGGAGTTCGTCCAGGAGGTCCGGGCCTTCATCCAGGGCCTGGTCAGCCACTACGTCCTCGACGGCGGCAAGCTGGTGGTCTGTCATGCCGGTCTGCCGGAGAAGTACCACGGCCGCACCTCCGGCCGGGTGCGCTCGCACGCCCTGTACGGGGAGACCACGGGCGAGACCGACGAGTTCGGCCTGCCCGTGCGCTACCCGTGGGCCGAGGACTACCGCGGCAAGGCCGTCGTGGTCTACGGCCACACGCCGGTCCCGGACACCGCCTGGGTGAACAACACCATCTGCCTGGACACCGGGGCCGTCTTCGGCGGCAGGATGACGGCCCTGCGCTGGCCCGAGCGCGAACTGGTCGACGTACCGGCCGAGAAGGTCTGGTACGAACCGGTCAAGCCGCTCGTCGCAGAGGTGCCGGGCGGGCACGAGGGCCGTCCGCTCGACCTCGCCGACGTCCAGGGCCGCCGGATCGTCGAGACCCGGCACCTGGGCAACGTCAACGTCCGCGAGGAGAACGCGGCGGCGGCCCTGGAGGTCATGAGCCGCTTCGCCGTGGACCCGCGCCTGGTGCCCTACCTCCCGCCGACCATGGCGCCGACCGCCACGGCGGCGGAGGGCGCCCGCGGCGCAGCCGACGGCGAGGGCTTCCTGGAGCACCCGGCCGAGGCCTTCGCGCAGTACCGCGGGGACGGCATCGCCCAGGTGGTCTGCGAGGAGAAGCACATGGGCTCCCGCGCCACCGTGCTGATCTGCAAGGACGCCGGGGCGGCCCGCGAGCGGTTCGGGGTCGACGGCCCGACCGGCTCCGTCTACACCCGCACCGGACGTCCCTTCTTCAAGGAGCCCGAGGTCACCGAGGAGGTTCTCGCCCGGCTCCGCGCGGCGGTCACCGACGCCGGGCTGTGGGAGGAGCTGGACACGGACTGGCTGCTCGTCGACGGCGAACTGCTGCCCTGGTCGCTGAAGTCGGGCGGCCTGCTGCGCAACCAGTACGCCGCCGTGGGTGCGGCCTCCGGCGCCGTCTTCCCGGACGCCCTGGCCGCGCTGGAGGCCGCCGCCGGACGGGGCATCGACACCACCGGGCTCCTGGAGCGCCAGCGCGGACGGGCCGCGGACGCGGCGAAGTTCACCGAGGCCTACCGGCGCTACTGCTGGACCACCGACGGGCTGGAGGGCGTACGGTTCGCGCCGTTCCAGCTGCTGGCGGCCGCCGGACGGTCGCTGGCAGCCGTACCCCACGACGAGCAGCTGTTCTGGCTGGACCGGCTCGTCGCCGCCGACGAGGCCGCCGGCACCGGACTGCTGCGCCGCACCGCCCGGATCCTGGTGGACCCCGCGGACGAGGCCTCCGTACGGGCCGGCACCGACTGGTGGCTGGAGCTGACGGCCGCCGGCGGCGAGGGCATGGTCGTCAAACCGCTCCAGGCGTACGCCAAGGACGGCAAGGGCCGGCTCGTGCAGCCGGGGGTGAAGGTGCGCGGGCGCGAGTACCTGCGGATCATCTACGGTCCCGAGTACACGCGTCCGGACCATCTGGAGCGGCTGCGCGGGCGCCACCTCGGGCACAAGCGCTCGCTCGCGCTGCGCGAGTACGCGCTCGGCCTGGAGGCCCTGGACCGGCTCGCGGCCGGAGAGCCGCTGTGGCGGGTCCACGAAGCGGTCTTCGCGGTCCTCGCGCTGGAGTCGGAGCCGGTGGACCCGAGGCTCTGAAGGCGTCAAGCAAGGGCCCCCGTACGGCCTGTCGTTAGGTCGTATGGGGGAACTTCGCCGAAGAACTCCGGGAAAAGCACCGGCGGGATCGTTCATCCAGGGCAGCGGAATGTCCGCGACCCTGGAAGGACGGAACGTCACCTATGAAGATGACCGCGCGCGGAAGCATTGCGGCACTCATGACCTGTATGGCAGCGGCCGGCGCGGCCACCCCGGCCCTGGCCGACTCGGTGCCCGTGGGTGTCCCCCTGGACGCGGTGCGGACCACGCTCGGCGTGGACGTCCCCCACGTGGCCACCGGGGTCCCGGTGCCGGTCGTCGGCGCCCCCCAGGCGCCCGTGCACCACACCGGCGACATGCTGCCGACCCCGCTGCTCCCGGCGGTGCCGATCGGCACCGAGCTCGGGAACACCCTCGTCACCTCCCCGGTGCCGAACCTGGCGGGCAAGCCCGAGACGGACGGCGAGGGTTCGCTGGACGCACCCGCGACCACCCTGCGCACCCGCACCCCGGGACTGCTCGTCGGTTCCCCGCTGAGCATGCCCGACGGGTCCAACTACGGGCTGCCGAACGTGACCCCGCCCGCGCTGGGCGTGATCGCACCGGAGATCACGGGTGCTCCGGGGGCCCTGCTCGGCCTGCGCTGAACCGGCCGCCGCACAGGCAAGGCGCCCGAAACCGGCCGCCGAGGCGGGCGGACCCGGTCCTCCGGGCCGACGCCACGTCAAAAGGCCGCCCGGTCTGCGAACGTGTACGGCATGGGATTCCATGTCGATTCCGAGACCGGGCGGCTTCGCCGCGTCATCCTCCACCGGCCCGACCTGGAGCTGAAGCGGCTCACACCGAGCAACAAGGACGCGCTCCTCTTCGACGACGTGCTGTGGGTGCGCCGGGCCCGCCAGGAGCACGACGGCTTCGCCGACGTACTGCGCGACCGGGGCGTGGCGGTCCACCTCTTCGGTGCACTGCTCACCGAGGCCCTCGACATCCCGGAGGCGAGACACCTCGTACTGGACCGGGTCTTCGACGAGAAGGAGTACGGTCCGCTCGCCACCGACCACCTGCGGTCGGTCTTCGACGGGCTGAACTCGGCCGAACTGGCGGAGGCGCTGGTCGGCGGGATGACCAAGCGGGAGTTCCTGGAGCGCCATGCGGAACCGGTGTCGGTCCGCTTCCACGCCCTGGAACTGGACGACTTCCTGCTGGGCCCGCTGCCCAACCACCTCTTCACCCGCGACACCTCCGCCTGGATCTACGACGGGGTCTCCATCAACGCGATGCGCTGGCCGGCCCGGCAGCGCGAGACCGTGCACTTCGAGGCCATCTACAAGCACCACCCCCTCTTCACCTCCTCCGGAGCCTTCCACTACTGGTCCCAGGGGCAGGCCGACTACCCCTCCACCATCGAGGGCGGCGACGTCCTGGTCATCGGCAACGGAGCCGTGCTGATCGGGATGAGCGAACGGACCACCCCGCAGGCGGTGGAGATGCTGGCGCGCGGGCTGTTCGCCGCCGGATCGGCGACGACGATCGTGGCGCTCGACATGCCGAAGCGACGGGCGTTCATGCACCTGGACACGGTGATGACGATGGTCGACGCGGACACGTTCACCCAGTACGCGGGCCTGGGCATGCTGCGCTCCTACACGATCGAGCCGGGCGGCGGGGCGAGCGAGCTGAAGGTGACCGACCACCCGCCGGAGCACATGCACCGGGCCATCGCCGCCGCCCTCGGGCTGGAGTCGATCAGGGTGCTCACCGCCACCCAGGACGTGCACGCGGCGGAGCGCGAGCAGTGGGACGACGGCTGCAACGTGCTCGCGGTGGAGCCGGGCGTGGTCGTCGCGTACGAGCGCAACGTCACGACCAACACGTATCTGCGCAAGGAGGGCATCGAGGTGATCGAGATCCCGGGCAGCGAGCTGGGCCGGGGGCGGGGCGGTCCGCGCTGCATGAGCTGCCCGGTGGAGCGGGACGCGATCCAGGGACGGTGACCTCCGGCCGCGGGAACGGCCGACGCGGAACCGGCGGACGGGGCCGGGGGCCACGCGGGGGGAGCGGCCGGGGAGGGGCAGGACGCCCGGGGGGTCTGTATATCAATACAGAGTGTCGTATAGACTTCCGGCATCCCCTGTCACCGTGACTCTGGAGTCCGCATGGCCACCGACCTCGTCGGCCGCAGTTTCCTCAAGGAGCTCGACTTCACCGCCGCCGAGTTCCGCGGCCTGATCGAGCTCGCCGCCGAACTGAAGGCGGCCAAGAAGGCCGGGACCGAACAGCGCCGCCTCCAGGGCAAGAGCATCGCCCTGATCTTCGAGAAGACCTCGACGCGCACCCGCTGCGCCTTCGAGGTGGCCGCCGCCGACCAGGGCGCCCACACCACCTACCTCGACCCCTCCGGCTCCCAGATGGGCCACAAGGAATCGGTCAAGGACACGGCGCGGGTGCTGGGCCGGATGTTCGACGGCATCGAATACCGGGGCGACGCGCAGGAGACGGTGGAGCAGCTCGCCGCGCACTCCGGCGTGCCCGTCTTCAACGGCCTCACCGACGACTGGCACCCCACCCAGATGCTGGCCGACGTGCTCACGATGACCGAGCACTGCGCCAAGCCGCTGGAGCGGATCGCCTTCGCCTACCTCGGCGACGCCCGCTTCAACATGGGCAACTCCTACCTGGTGACCGGCGCGCTGCTGGGCATGGACGTACGGATCGTCGCGCCGCGGCGGTACTGGCCGGCCGGCCCGGTGGTCGCCGCGGCGCGCGAGCTGGCGGCCGCGAGCGGCGCCCGCGTCACCCTCACCGAGGACGTCGCGGAGGGCGTCGGACAGGCCGACTTCGTCCTCACCGACATCTGGGTCTCCATGGGCGAACCCAAGGAGGTGTGGGACGAACGCATCGAGTCCCTCTCGCCATACGCCGTCACCATGGACGTCCTGCGCGCCACCGGGAACCCGGACGTGAAGTTCATGCACTGCCTGCCGGCCTTCCACGACCTCGGCACCACGGTGTCCCGGGAGATCCACGAGCGCCACGGCCTGGATTCGCTGGAGGTGACGGACGAAGTGTTCGAATCGGCGCACTCCGTCGTCTTCGACGAGGCCGAGAACCGGCTGCACACCATCAAGGCGGTCCTCGTGGCCACGCTGGCGGACCGCGGCGCATAGTCATGCGCCGCGGGGCGTGCTGCGGACGGGCGGGCGGTGCGGACGAGGGCACGGGCGATCGCCCCCGCCCCGCGCGTGTCGCGTTTCTGTGACGGCAGTCACCTTCCGGTGATACCTTCGGGAAGGTGAGTCCCTTCCTCGGTTCCACATCAGCGACCGAACGGTGGCGCCACCTGCGGGTGGACCGGAAAGACGGCGTCGCCACCGTCACCCTCGACCGCCCCGAGAAGCTGAACGCGCTCACCTTCGGCGCCTACGCCGACCTGCGCGATCTGCTCGCCGAACTGTCCCGGGAGCGGTCCGTACGCGCCCTCGTGCTCGGCGGCGAGGGGCGCGGCTTCTGCTCCGGCGGCGACGTGGACGAGATCATCGGTGCCACCCTCGCGATGGACACCGCCCAGCTCCTGGACTTCAACCGGATGACCGGCCAGGTGGTGCGCGCGCTGCGCGAGTGCCCCTTCCCGGTGATCGCCGCCGTCCACGGGGTCGCGGCCGGAGCCGGGGCCGTCCTCGCGCTCGCGGCCGACTTCCGCATCGCCGACCCCACCGCCCGCTTCGCCTTCCTCTTCACCCGCGTCGGACTCTCCGGCGGGGACATGGGCGCCGCCTACCTGCTGCCCCGGGTCGTCGGGCTCGGCCACGCCACCCGGCTGCTGATGCTCGGGGAACAGGTCAGGGCCCCGGAGGCGGAGCGCATCGGGCTGCTGAGCGAGGTCACCGAGGAGGGCGGGGCCACCGCGCGGGCCGCCGAGCTCGCCGCGCACCTCGCCGCCGGGCCCGCCCTCGCGTACGCGCAGACCAAGGCACTGCTGACCGCCGAGCTGGACATGCCGCTCGCCGCCTCGGTGGAGCTGGACGCGAACACGCAGGCCCTGCTGATGAACGGCGAGGACTACCGGGAGTTCCACGCGGCCTTCACCGGGAAGCGTCCGCCCCAGTGGAAGGGCAGGTGATCCCGTGTCCGCAGGCCGGATGAGGGTGGCCGTGGTGGGCGGCGGACCGGGCGGGCTGTACGCCGCCGCGCTGCTGGCCCGTCAGGGGCACATGGTGGAGGTGTGGGAGCGGAACGCCCCCGACGACACCTTCGGCTTCGGGGTGGTGCTCTCGGACGAGACGCTCGGAGGCATCGAAGCGGCCGACTCCGTCGTCTACGCGGCCCTGAGCGCGGAGTTCGTGCGCTGGGACGAGGTCGAGGTCGTGCACCGGGGCCGGCTGCTGACCTCGGGCGGTCACGGCTTCGCCGCACTGGGCCGGCGCCGGCTGCTGGAGATCCTGCACGAGCGGTGCGCCGGCCTCGGGGTCCGGCTCCGCTTCCGCGCCCAGGCGCCCGACCCCGAGGTGCTCGCGTCCGTGTACGACCTGGTCGTTGCCGCGGACGGGGTCAACAGCCGGACCCGGGAGGACGGCGCCGCGCACTACGGGCCGACGGTGACGGGCGGGCGGTGCCGCTACATCTGGCTGGCCGCCGACTTCGCCCTGGAGGCCTTCCGCTTCGAGATCGCAGAAACCGAGCACGGGCCGGTGCAACTGCACGCGTACCCCTTCGCCGCGGACTCCTCCACCGTCATCGTCGAAATGCGCGAAGAGGTCTGGCGGGCGGCCGGCTTCGACCTCTGCGACGAGGACGAATCGGCGGCCCGCTGCGCCAAGATCTTCAGCGAGGCCCTGCGGGGGCGGCCGCTGCGCGGGAACCGCTCGGCGTGGACACGGTTCCGGACGGTCGCCAACGCCCGCTGGTCGCACGGCAACGTGGTGCTCGTCGGGGACGCCGCGCACACCGCCCACTTCTCGATCGGCTCCGGCACCAAACTGGCCGTGGAGGACGCGCTCGCGCTGGCCGAGGCCGTCGGCGCGCGGACGGACGGCGACGTCCCCGCCGCCCTGGCCGCGTACGAGGCCGCGCGGCGGCCCGCGGTGGCCTCGACGCAGCGGGCGGCGGCCGCCAGCATGCGCTGGTTCGAGGAGCTCGCCGGGTACCTGGACCAGGGGCCCCGGCAGTTCGCCTTCAACCTCCTCACGCGCAGCCGGCGGGTCACCCACGGAAACCTGCGGCTGCGCGACCCGCGCTTCACCCGCGCCGTGGAGGACGAGTTCGGCTGCCCCGACGCCGGCCCGGACGGGGCGCCGACGCCGCCGATGTTCACGCCCTTCACGCTCCGGGGGCTGACCCTGCGCAACCGGGTCGTGGTGTCCCCGATGGACATGTATGCGGCGGGCGGGGCTCCTCCGGTGGCCGGGGGCGCCTCGACGGCCGGACGCGACCCGGTGGCCCGCGGCGACGGCGTGCCGGGCGACTTCCACCTGGTGCACCTGGGCGCGCGGGCGCTCGGCGGGGCCGCCCTGGTGATGACGGAGATGGTCTGCGTCAGCGCCGAGGGCCGGATCACGCCCGGCTGCACGGGCCTGTACACCCAGGAGCAGGCGGCCGCCTGGGCGCGGATCGCCGACTTCGTCCACACCAGCGCGCCCGGGACCGCGCTGGGCGTCCAGCTCGGCCACTCGGGCCGCAAGGGCTCGACCCGGGTCATGTGGGAGGGCATGGACATCCCGCTGCCCGAGGGGAACTGGCCGCTCGTGGCGGCCTCCGCGCTGCCGTACCGGCCCGGGGTCTCGGCCGTCCCGCGCGCCCTGACCACCGCCGACCTGGCCGCCGTCCGCTCCGATTTCGCGGCGGCCGCCGTCCGGGCCGCCGACAGCGGCTTCGACCTGCTGGAACTGCACTGCGCGCACGGCTACCTGCTCTCCGGGTTCCTCTCCCCGCTGACCAACCACCGCACCGACGCCTACGGCGGAGCGCTCGTGAACCGGCTGCGCTTCCCGCTGGAGGTCTTCGACGCGGTCCGCGCCGTCTGGCCCGAGGACCGGCCGATGACGGTCCGCCTCTCGGCCACCGACTGGGCGCCCGGCGGCACCTCGCCCGAGGACGCCCTGGCCATCGCGGAGGCCTTCGCGGCCCACGGGGCCGACGCCATCGACGTCTCGACGGGCCAGGTGGTCGCGGAGGAGGCCCCCGAGTACGGGCGCTCGTACCAGACCCCGTACGCCGACCGGATCCGCAACGCCCTGGGCGTCCCGGTCATCGCGGTCGGCGCGATCTCCTCCTGGGACGACGTCAACTCCCTGCTCCTGGCCGGGCGCGCCGACCTGTGCGCGCTGGGCCGCCCCCACCTCTACGACCCCCACTGGACCCTGCACGCGGCCGCCGAGCAGTCCTACGCGGGCCCGGCCGCCCCCTGGCCCGCGCCGTACCTGGCCGGCAGCCGCCCCCCGCCGACGGGGCGCGACTAGTGCCGCGTCAGGCCGCCAGGAGCTCGGTGCGGTCCTCGACCGGTACGTAGCCCAGACGCCGGTAGACGCCGTTGCTGGTGGGATGGGCCAGGTCCGTGAAGAGCAGGACCTCCGTCGCGCCGGCCGCGTACGCCGCTTCGCTCACCGCGTGCGTGACGCCGGCGGCGTAGCCGCGGCCGCGGTGCGCGGGCGGGGTGTAGACCGGGCCGACGCGGGCCGCGCGGGCGACCGGCCGGTGGAACCCGGCCATCGAGACCGGCCCGCCTCCGTCCTCCCAGAGCAGGGTGCCCCCGTACGAGAGCCGGTCCCGCAGCAGCGCCTCGGGGACGGTGCCCCGCAGGCCGGCCTCCCGCTGGAAGGCGGCGGCCCAGTCCCGCAGCAGCGGCAGATCGGACGCGTCGGCCGTGCGGACCCGCCCGGCCGGGGCGGGATCCGGGGCGCGGAGGCCGCCGAGCCGGTAGAGGCGGTTCTCCTCGGAGACCGTGGTCGGCCGGCCCCAGGCGGACGCGAGGAACCGCGCGTCGGCGCGGCGGGCGTTGAGGGCATCGACCCCGGCGAACAGCGGGTCGGCGGCGAGCGCGGTCCCCAGCGCGGTGAGCGCCTCCGGCGGCAGCGCGCCCACCAGCAGCGGATGGGGCGGCGTGCGCAGCACGGCCCCCGCCACCCGGCCGTCGGGTCCGGTCCACGAGCCGAAGAGGGGAGTGCCCGGCCCGTAGGCGTCCGGGCCGCTCCGCTCCAGACCCTCCATGACCGTGAGCAGGAGGGTGTTCACCACGGGCCGCGCGGCCACGGCGGGCCGCGCGGCGGGCAGCCAGGCCGCCAGGTCTGAGCCGAAGGTCCACGTCATGGCCCATGGTGGCCCGTACCCGGGCCGGGCCGCAGCAGGTTTTCCGGCGGCCGGGCGGCCGGGCGGCCGGGCCGGTCGCCCCGTGGCGAGGCGGGCGTCGGGAGGCCGGCCACCGGCCGTTGGTTTCCGGCTACGGCTCCACGAAGGTTCCGGCTACGGCTCCACGAACCGCGCGCCGATGTCCCGCAGCCGGTCGTGGAGTTCGGTGAAGACCGCCGCCGCGCGGTCGCCCGGCCAGTCCGCCGGGAGGAGCTCACGCGGCAGGCCCGGGTCGGCGTACGGGAGGCGGCGCCAGCTGTCCAGGGCGAGGAGGTAGCCGCGGTAGGCGGCCTCCGGGGCGGGGACCGGCTCCGTCCGCAGGGCGCGCAGGGCGGGCTCGTGGAGGTCGAGGAACTCCTCGTGCTGCTTGGCCAGCGCCGCCAGGTCCCACCACCGGGACACCGCCTCCGCTGTCGGGGCGAAGCCGAGGTGGGCGCCGCCGAAGAGCTCCACGTACGCCGTCAGGTGCAGCCGGTCCAGGGTGCGCCGGGTCTCGCCCCGCAGGTGCGCCGGGGCGATCCAGACGCCCGGCGCCACCGTGCCGAAGCCGAGCCGGGCGAGGCGCGAACGCAGCAGGTGCCTTTTGGCGCGCTCCTGTTCCGGGACGGAGAAGACGGCCAGCAGCCACTCCTGCGACCGGCGCCGAGCCCCGTAGATCCGCCGGTCCCCGTCCTCCAGCAGCTGCCGCGCCTCCTCGGAGAGCTCGTACGCCGCCGAGCCGTCCCCGGCCCGTGCGGGCAGCAGGAAGCCGCGCCGCTTCAGCCGGGACACCGACGAGCGGACGGACGGGGCGTCCACTCCGGCCGCGCCCAGCAGGCGGACCAGTGCGGAGACCGGGACCGGGCCCGGGAAGGCCCGGCCGTAGGCCCCGTAGAACGTGACGATCAGGGATCGCGGGGTGTGCTGCTCGACCACGGATTCACTTTAGACGGGTTCTCCGGGGGGCGTCAGGGGAAGTCCGGCCGGTCAGGGCCCTCCTCGCGGAGCCGGAAGCGCTGCAGCTTGCCGGTCGCGGTGCGGGGCAGGGCGGGCAGGAAGACGAAGGTGCGCGGGCACTTGTGCGGGGCGAGTTCGGCCCGCATGAAGGTGCGCAGGGCGTCCTCGGTGAGGACCACCCCCTCCCGCACCACCGTGTACGCCACCACGACCTGTCCGCGCCGCTCGTCGGGACGCCCGACCACCGCCGCCTCCAGTACGTCGGGGTGGCGCAGGAGCGCCTCCTCGACCTCCGGGCCCGCGATGTTGTACCCGGCCGAGATGATCATGTCGTCGGCCCGCGCCACGTAGCGGAAATAGCCCTCTACGTCGCGGACGTAGGTGTCACCGGTGACGTTCCAGCCGTCCCGGACGTACTCGCCCTGCCGCGGGTCCGCCAGGTAGCGGCAGCCCACCGGCCCCCGGACGGCCAGCAGACCCGGCTCGCCGTCGGGGACCGGCCGCCCCGCCGCGTCCACCACCCGGGCCTGCCAGCCGGGAACGACCCGGCCCGTCGTGCCGGGCCGGATGTCCTCGTCGGCGGCCGAGATGAAGATGTGCAGCAGCTCGGTCGCGCCGATCCCGTTGATGATCCGCAGGCCGGTGCGCTCGTACCAGGCCTGCCAGGTGGCGGCCGGCAGGTTCTCGCCCGCCGAGACGCAGCGGCGCAGCGCGGAGAGGTCGTAGGCGCCCGTGTCGTACGGGCCCAGGGTGTCCAGCATCGACCGGTACGCGGTGGGAGCGGTGAACAGCACCGACACCCGGTGCTCGGCGAGCGCGGGCAGCAGCCTGCGCGGGGCCGCGTCCGCCATCAGCAGCGCCGAGGCGCCGGCCCGCAGCGGGAAGACCACCAGCCCGCCCAGACCGAACGTGAAACCGAGCGGCGGACTGCCCGCGAAGACGTCGTCGGGCCGGGGGCGCAGCACCTCCCGGGAAAAGGTGTCGGCGACCGCGAGGAGGTCACGGTGGAAGTGCATGCAGCCCTTGGGCCGCCCGGTGGTGCCCGAGGTGAAGGCGATCAGCGCGACGTCGTCGGCGGAGGTGTCCACCGCCGGGAAGGGCTCCGGGTGGCGTCCCGCACCGGCCAGGCGCAGCAGGTCGTCGGGCGCCTCGCCGCCGTACACGGCGATGCGCAGCCCCGGCACCTCCGCCTTGACCAGGTCGTCCACGACCCCCGCGTGGCACAGGGCGTGGCTCACCCGTGCCATCGCGCACACCGTGGCCAGCTCCTGCGCCCGCTGCTGCGCCAGGACGGTGACGGCCACCGCGCCGGCCTTCATCACCGCCAGCCAGCAGGCGGCGAGCCAGGGGCCGGTGGGGCCGCGCAGGAGCACGCGGTTGCCGGGGACGACGCCGAGATCGGCGGTGAGGACGTGCGCGAGCCGGTCGACGCGGGCGCGGAGCTCCCCGTACGACCACACCGTGCCGTCCGCGCCGCGGAAGGCCGGGCGGGCCGGGCCGAGGCGGTCGATGGTGGCGTCGAGCAGCTCCACCCCGCAGTTGAGGCGGTCGGGATAGGCCAGCCCGGGGAGTTCGAAGAGGAGCTCCGGCCAGGCGTCCGCGGGCGGCAGATGATCGCGCGCGAAGGTGTCACGGTGAGCGGAAGGCTTGAGCTCCAAGGCGGGTTCGCCCCCTTGCGACGGTCCGGGCCCGGGTGGGGCCGGACCCTCCGTATGGACCTTGAGGAACCGAGCGGGTGGGGCGGTGGGACTGCCGTGCGGTCGCCGCACGAGCGTATCGTCATGGTGACGGCAGTCAACAGCACGCGATAGAGGCTGGGGCATTCGGATGACAGGAATCGCGGGATTCGCCGGCACCGCCGGGTCTGCGGGCTTCGCGCTCGGGGCGGAGCAGGAGGAGTGGAGCGCGCGGCTGCGCGCCCTGGCGGCCCGGCGGCTGCGGCCGCTGGCGGAGAAGGGCGAGCCGGGCCGGGTCAACCGGCCGCTGCTGGCCGCGCTGGGCGAGGAGGGGCTGCTGGACCGGCTCTTCTCCTCGGGCGCGCTGGAACTGTGCCTGCTGCGCGAATCCCTCGCCTACGGCTGCACGGAGGCCGAGACGGCGCTCGCCCTCCAGGGCCTCGGAGCACATCCGGTCCTGCGCTCCGGCAGCGACGCGCAGCGCGAGCGCTGGCTGCCGGGGGTACGGGCCGGGCGGGTCGTGTCGGCGTTCGCGCTGAGCGAGCCCGGGGCCGGCTCGGACGCGGCGGCGCTGGCGCTGGACGCCGTACGGGAGACGGGCGGCGGGGCGACGGGCGGCGGCTGGCGGCTGCACGGGAGCAAGTGCTGGATCTCCAACGCCCCGGAAGCGGACTTCTACACCGTCTTCGCCCGCACCGGTGAGGGTCCGGGCGCCAAGGGGATCACCGCCTTCCTGGTTCCGGCGGACCGGCCGGGGCTCTCGGGCGAAGCCCTCGACATGCTCTCCCCGCACCCGATCGGCGCGCTGTCCTTCGACGGGGTGCCCGTCGGCCCGGCCGACCTGCTGGGGGAGCCCGGCCGGGGCTTCCGGGTGGCCATGGACACCCTGAACCTGTTCCGGCCCAGCGTGGGCGCCTTCGCCGTGGGGATGGCCAGGGCAGCGCTGGACGCGACGGTCGCGCACACGGCGGCCCGCGCCGCCTTCGGCGGGGTACTGGGCGACCTGCAGGCCGTGGCGCACCGGCTGGCCGAGATGGCGACGCGCACCGAGGCCGCGCGGCTCCTGGTGTACGCGGCGGCGGGCGCGTACGACAGCGGTTCGCCCGAGGTCCCGAGGCGGGCGGCCATGGCGAAGCTGCTGGCCACGGAGACGGCCCAGTACGTGGTCGACCACGCGGTACAGCTGCACGGGGCCGTCGCCTTGCGGCGGGGGCACCTGCTGGAACACCTCTACCGGGAGGTGCGGGCGCCGAGGATCTACGAAGGGGCGAGCGAGGTGCAGCGCACGATCATCGCGAAGGAGCTCTACCGGGACCACCGCCGGACGGGCGGGGCGCAGGCGCGGGAACCGGGGGAGCGGGGGGAGCCGGCGGCGGGGTCGGCGCGGGTGGCGGAGGCGGGAGAGGCGGGAGAGGCATGAGCACGCAGCGGATCAACCCGCAGGAGCTGTCCCCGGCGAAGGGGTTCTCGCACGCGGTCGTCGCGAGCGGGAGCCGGCTGGTGTTCCTGGCCGGGCAGACGGCGCTCGACGGCGAGGGCAAGGTGGTGGGGGACACCCTGCCGCAGCAGTTCGAGCGGGCGCTGGCGAACCTGCTGGCGGCGCTGGCCTCGGCGGGCGGCTCCCCGGCCGATCTGGCGCGGGTCACCGTCTACGCCGTCGACGTGGCGGACTACCGGGCCCGCGCGCATGAACTCGGACTGGTCTGGCGCCGTTTGGCCGGGCGGGACTACCCGGCCATGGCGGTCGTGGGGACGGTGCGACTGTGGGACGAGTCCGCGCTCGTGGAGATGGACGGGTTCGCGGTGCTTCCCTAGCCCTCGCCGGTGTCTCCGCTGGTGTCTCCGCTGGTGGGGACCGGTGCCTTTGACAGCCGAGAGGGGAGGGTGGAGGGTGGAATTGCCCCATTCCGGGGCGATTTAGACCCTTCATCCTCGGAGGTGTATGAACATGCGCCGTGGGTTTGTTGCGGCAGCTGTGGCGGGAGCCGCCGGGATCACACTCGGCCTGATGCCCGTGAGCAGCGCCTTTGCCTCGGGACTGCCGCAGACCTATCGATGTTCCGACTGGCGTGGGGACAACTGGCGCGGCGACGGCTGGTGGCGTGCCTGCTGCGACCACTCGCGCGGGAGCGACCGGCCCAGCTGGTGCTGGGACCACAGCAATTGGAACAACGACAACGACCACTCGAACAACAACTGGCACAACAGCAACTGGAGCAACAACAACTGGAACCATGACCGTTGGGACAACGACAGCTGGAACAACGACAACTGGAACCACGACAACCGGCACGACAACGGCAACTGGCACGACAGCGGCTGGAACAACGACAACCGGCACGACAGCAGCTGGCACAACTGACCGCTGACGACCGGTTTACCGAACCGGCCGGGCCCCGGGCCCCGGCGCATCGGCTCCGGGGCGGCGGCGTACGCGAGGACCGCCCCCAGGGGATCTCCCCCACAGGGGATCTCACGGAACGGCTGCGTCCTCACTCGGGTGACGGGCAGACTTCCGTGGGTTGCAAGGCAACGTCCGTACGCCGTCACCCCTCGGAGCAGCCGGTGTCGTCCCAGGAGATTCCCTTAACGATCACTCCGCAGCAGGCCAGGTACGGGGTGATCACCACCGTGAACCTGTCCACCGGCCCGGCCAGGCTCAGAATTCCGCCCGCCAAGGACGGCGATCTCGTCCGGGCCCGCGTCGGAGCCGCCGAGGTACTGGTGCGCATCCGGGTGGGCCCGGACGCCGGTGCGCCCCCGCCCCCGCGGGCGCCCGCCCGGGCACCCTCCCGTACGCGTGGCCGCCTGGTGGCACTGGGAGTGGTCGCCCTCCTGGTGGTGGGCGCGGTGGTGCTTGTGCACCGGAACGACGGGGACGGTCCCGTAGCGGCTCCGCGCCCCGGCCCGTTGCCCGGCGTCCCGTCGCCCGATCCGAGCCCGTCGCCCGATCCGAGCCCGTCGCCCGATCCGAGCCCGCCGCCCGTGGCGAGCGACCCGGCCCCCTCGCAGGCCCCGGCCGACGACGCGCCCACGCCCTCGGAAGAGTCGGCTCCGACCCCCTTCGACCGGGGCACCTGCCTCAACGGAACCCTGCCGGACTCCACGACCGCGCAGAGCGTCACCGGCGTGGACGAGGTCTCCTGCTCGGCCTCCGACGCGCACTACCGGGTGATCGAGAGCATCCCGCTGACCTCGGACCTGGACCGCTGCAACGACAATCCCAAGACCCAGTACGCGTTCTCCTACCGCCACACGCGCAACGGGATCACCGTCAACGAGTACGTGTACTGCCTCGTCGGCATCGGCTCGTACGGCCGCTGAGCCGCCGCGCCCCTGAGCCGCTGAGCCGCTGAGCCGCTGAGCCCCTGGGCCGCCGCGCCGCCGCGCGGCGGCCCAGGGCCTGGGGGGCCTCAGCCCTCCAGCAGGTTCCCCATCCACTCCTCGATCCCCGCCACCGTGCGCGGCAGGGCGCCCGACATCAGCCGGGCGCCCTCGGCCGTGATCACCAGGTCGTCCTCGATGCGGACGCCGATCCCGCGCAGCTCGGGCGGAAGGGTCTCGTCGTCGCTCTGGAGGTAGAGCCCCGGCTCGACCGTGAGGACCTGGCCCTCCTCCAGCACCCCGTCCAGGTACGCGTCCGCCCGCGCCTGGGCGCAGTCGTGCACGTCCAGCCCCAGCATGTGCCCGCTGCTGCAGAGCGTGTACCGGCGGTGCAGGTCGCCCTCCGCGTGCTTGAGGACGCCCCACTCGGCGAGCCCTTCGGAGATCACCCGCATGCCGGCCCGGTGGAAGTCGCGGAAGCTCGCGCCCGGCCGCAGTGCCGCCATGCCCGCGTCCTGTGCGGCGAGGACCAGCTCGTAGACCTGCCGCTGCACGGGGGAGAACCGCCCCGACAGCGGGAGCGTGCGGGTGACGTCCGCCGTGTAGAGGCTGTCGGTCTCCACGCCGCCGTCCAGCAGGAGGAGCTCGTCCCCGTTCAGCCGGCCGTCGTTGCGGATCCAGTGCAGGACGCACGCGTGCGCGCCCGACGCGGCGATCGTCTCGTACCCGGTGCCGTTGCCCTCGGCGCGGGCGCGGCGGTTGAAGACGCCCTCGATCCAGCGCTCCCCGCGGGGGTGGGAGAGGGCGCGCGGGAGCTCCCGCACGACGTCTTCGAAGGCGGTCGTGGTGTGGTCGACGGCCAGCTGCAGCTGGTCCACCTCCCACGCGTCCTTGACCAGGCGCAGTTCGGACAGGGCCCGGGCGAGCTCGGGGTCCGTGGCCGCGTTGCGGCCGGTGGGGGCGGTGCGTCCGCCGCTCAGGCCGTCGAGGTGGGCGCAGCGGATGCCGGAGAGCTGCTCGGCCTCGGCCAGGTCGGGGCGGCGGCCGACCCAGAACTCCCCGTAGCGGCGGTCGCGGTAGAACTCCTCGTTGCCGTCCACGCGCGGTGAGCGCGGGCGCACGTAGAGGACGGCCTCGTGCGCGTGCGGTCCGGCGGGCTCCAGGACCAGGACGTGGCCGGCCTGCTCCTCGCCGGTGAGCCCGGTCAGCCAGGCGTACGCGCTGTGCGGGCGGAAGCGGTAGTCGGAGTCGTTGCTGCGGGCCTTCAGCTCGCCGGCCGGGATGACGAGCCGCTCGCCGGGGAAGCGGGCGGAGAGGCGGTGGCGGCGGGCCGGGGTAACGGCGCGGACGGGGGCGAGGGCCCCGGCGTCGGGCGAGGGCGAAACCGCCCAGTTCGCTGCCATGAAACGGGACAACTCCGGGGAAACCGGAAGGTCGTGGCTGCTGGTAGTGAGCCCTGCGGTGGGGTGGGAGGGGTTTTCGGTCACGGGAGCTCCCTCGAGGAGACGCGAACTGGTGGGCGCACAGGTCTTGTCAGTGCAATTTCACATTACTATGTTACAGATCACACCGCGGCACGTTAATCCCCGTCGAACGCCGCGTGAAGCAGGGCCAGTTCACGCAACACCACCCCCACCCCCCTCCCAGCCAGGAGTACTTGGTGTCCCAGCACAGAGCCGTGCGTTCGTCCCTCCTCTCCGCCGCCGTCGCGGTCACCCTCCTCGCCGCCGCGGGCCAGGCCGTGACGCAGGCCGCCGAGACCGGAGCCGGTGCGCGCGTCCAGGGTGTCACCGCCCCCGGTACCTTCGCCGCCGACGCCCGGGGCGCACAGGGCGCGAACCCGTTCGACGAGGTCGACCGCCTCGCCGACGCGCCGAGCACGGACCCCGCCCCGGCCCCGGCGCCCGGCGGCGAGGCCGTCGCCGACGGCAAGGTCCCCGGCCCGGTCACCCCGGCCGCCGCCGCGACCGCCGCGAAGAGCGGCGCGCTCGCCCCCGCCGCCCTGAGCACCGCCGCGGCCGTCCCCTGCACCCTGGACGGGATCACGAACCTCACCCCGGAGCAGTTCGCCGACTTCCTCGGCGACCAGGCCGTCACCGCCGACGGCTGCCTGCGGGGCCTCATCTGGACGTGGGACGCCCGCCTGGCGCCCGTCATGTCCGACGCCCACGTCCAGGCCGTATCCCGGCGGATATCCTCGCTGGCCGCCGCGCACGACGGCCGCAACTCCTCGCACCTGGAGGAGATGTTCACCTACCTGCACGCCGTGGCCTACCACGACCACGCGCGCACGGAGATCGACGTCACCGACGCCCCGACCGTCGACGCGATGCGCCGGGCCATCGCCGACTTCGGCGCCGCCGCCCGCACCTTCGACGCCACTCCCACCAACGCCCGCACCCTGCGCGAGGCCCTCTACGCGGGCAGCGCCCCGGGCCTGCGCCAGCACCAGATCGGCCTCATCAAGAAGGTCCTGGCCACCATGGACCCGTCGCACCCCGCGACGAACCTGGACACCTCCTGGGCGGGCGCGGCGCTCTCCGCCCTCTCCGTCAACTACCTCGGCGTCTACCCGGGCAACCGGGACGCCGCGTTCCAGGAGGCGGCGGCCGGCGACGCCGCGTACCGCGCGCTCTTCAAGGACTTCGCGACCTACACCCACCTCAAGGGCACCCCCAACGCCTGGGTGGCGCGCGACGCCCTCGGCGAGTACGGCCGCTTCGGCCAGATCGACAGCCTGAGGGCCGGCGTCGTCGCCGACCTCGGCGCACTGCTGGGTCCCGTCAAGGCCGCCTTCGGCGACGGCAGCCAGCCCTGGGCGAAGGTCGTCTCCTGGCTCAACTTCTACGAGGCCTGCACGCAGTACGGGGTGTGCAAGGAGGACATCGAGAGGCAGATCTTCCCGAACACCTTCACCTACGACAACGGCGCCATCAAGGTCCGCACCGCCCTCGACCGGGCCACCGTCGACCAGCTCTACTACGCGAGCAAGCAGGTCAAGACCCAGTTCCACCGCGTGCTCGGCACCGAGGAGCCGCTCGCCGGAGACGTGAACACCACGCTGAACATCGTGCTCTACGCCTCCCGCGCGGACTACGAGAACTACCACCCGATCCTGACCGGCTACGGGACGAACAACGGCGGCATCTACATCGAGAACGGCGCCACCTTCTACACCTACCAGCGCCGCGTCCCCCAGGACTCCTCCCTCACCCTCGAGGAGCTCTTCCGCCACGAGTACACGCACTACCTCAACGGCCGCTTCGCCGTCCCCGGCTCCTTCGGCCAGGGCCCCTGGTACGAGGGCGACCGGACGACCGCCATGGACGAGGGCACCGCCGAGTTCTTCGACGGCGGCACCCGCGACAACGGCATCGCCGTCCGCAAGTCCCTGGTCAAGGGCATCATCAACGACACGGCGGGCGGCGGCCCGCGCATGACGGTGGACCAGCTGCTGCACGCCACCTACGACGGCGACGGCTTCCGCTTCTACAACTACGCGGGCACCTTCTTCGAGTTCCTGTGGACCGAGCACCCCACGCTGCTCAAGGAGATGTACGGCTACCTGCGCGCGAACGACCCGGCGGGCTTCGACGCCTGGCGCCACCGCATGGGCGGGGACTCCTACCTCCAGCGCGACTACAACCGCTTCCTGGACGCCCAGATCGCCAAGGTGGACCAGCTGTACGTGCCGAACACCTCCTTCACCCCGAACGCGCAGCTGCGCGACGCGGCGCTGGAGAACGTGAAGTCCACCTTCGCGGCGGCCACGTACAACAACCCGGACTGCGTGGAGAACGGCGACCCCGGCAAGCGGCGCTTCACCTGTACCGGCCGGATCACCGCGAACCTGACGAAGTGGCGCAACGACGACCAGAACTTCAAGGACATGTCCGAGACGGTGGACTACTTCCTCCTCGACCGGGCGGGCGCCGCCTCGAACAACCTGGCCGACATGAACTGCTCCTTCGGCCCGGTGGACATCTGGGCGAACCACGTGGCCGGGACCTCGAGCTACACCTGTGAGGGTCCGCTGCGCAGCTGACCGTCCGGGGCCGGTCCCGTGCGAGCGGGACCGGCCTGTCCCCTCCCTAAAGAATGTGACATATTACTGTCGTGCCCAAGAGACACCTCCAGGCCTCCCAGGCCTCCCCGGACGTCGTGATCATCGGCGCGGGCGTCGTCGGAGCCGCGTGCGCGTACTACGCGTCCCGCGTCGGACTCTCCGTGGCCGTCGTCGACCGGGGCCCGGTCGCGGGCGGCACGACCGGCGCCGGCGAAGGCAACCTGCTCGTCTCCGACAAGGAGGCCGGACCCGAGCTGGACCTCGCCCTGCTGTCGGCCCGCATGTGGCGCGACCTCGCGCGCGATCTCCCCCGGGAGATCGAGTACGAGGCCAAGGGCGGCCTGGTCGTCGCCGCCGACGAGGCCACCGTGAAGGCGCTACGGGGCTTCGCGGACGGCCAGCGCGCCGCCGGGGTCGAAGCCGTCGAGGTCGGACCGGGCGCCCTGCGCGAACTTGAACCCCACGCGGCGCCGGACCTGGCGGGCGGCTTCCTCTACCCGCAGGACGCCCAGGTCCAGCCCGCCCAGGCCGCGGCCCGGCTGCTGGCGGCCTCGGGGGCCCGGGTGTACCTCGGCGAAGAGGTGACGGAGGTCCTGCGCACCCCGGCGGGGGCGATCCGCGGGATCCGCACGGGCCGCCGCGACCTCCTCGCCCCGGCGGTCGTCAACGCGGCCGGGACCTGGGGCGGGGCGGTGGCCGAACTGGCCGGCGTCACCCTGCCGGTACTGCCCCGGCGGGGGTTCGTCCTCGTGACGGAGCCGCTGCCGAGGATGGTGCGGCACAAGGTCTACGCCGCGGACTACATCGCCGACGTGGCGAGCGGCTCGGCGGCGCTGCAGTCCTCGGCGGTCGTCGAGGGCACCCCGGCCGGGCCGGTCCTCATCGGGGCGACCCGGGAACGGGTCGGCTTCGACCGCTCGTTGTCCACGGAAGCCCTGCGCCGGCTGGCGGCGCAGGCTGCGGCCCTGTTCCCGGTCCTCGCGGGCGTCCGGGTGCTGCGCACCTACCACGGCTTCCGCCCGTACCTGCCGGACCACCTCCCGGCGATCGGCGCGGACCCCCGGGTCCCGGGCCTGCTCCACGCGTGCGGCCACGAGGGGGCGGGCATCGGCCTGGCCCCGGCGACGGGCCTCCTGATCGCCGCGGCCCTGACCGCCGCCGCGCCGCCCCTGGACCCGGCCCCCTTCCGCCCGTCCCGCTTCGCACCCCCGCTCGCATGACCCGGCGGGCCGGCACCCGGCGGCCGGCGCTCCGGCACGCCACGGACGGACCCAGTCAGAGGAACGAGGAGAACGGACAACGATGAGCGAAGCGACAAGGGGACGGCGCCACTCGCCCCGCGACCTGGTCGGCGGCGCCCCCGCCGAGACCTGGATCCTGCGCTTCGACGGCCGCGAACTGCCCGCGCAAGCCGGGCAGAGCGTCGCCGCCGTCCTCTGGTCCGCGGGCATCCTGGCCTGGCGCACCACCCGGGAAACCGCCGCCCCCCGCGGCGCGTTCTGCGGGATCGGAAGCTGTTACGACTGCCTCGTGACCGTCAACGGCCTCCCGAACCAGCGCGCGTGCCTCGTCCCCGCCCGCCCCGGCGACCGCGTCACCACCCAGGAAGGCACCGGCCATGACGACCTCGCCGTCTGACCCGTCCACCGCGGGGGACGCCTCGGACCCCGCGCCCCTCGCCGTCGTCGGCGCCGGACCCGCGGGCCTGGCCGCCGCCGTCGCCGCCGCGGATCTCGGGCTGCGCGTCGTCCTCCTCGACGCGGGGGAGCGGCCCGGCGGGCAGTACTACCGCCACCCCGCGCCCGGCCTCGGCGCGGAGCGGCCCGAAGCCCTGCACCACGGGTGGGCCGCCTTCGCCTCGCGCGAAGCCGCCCTGCGGGCGCACGTGGAGGCCGGGAGGATCACGTACCTCCCCCGCCACCACGTCTGGACCGTGGTCCCCGAAGACACCGCCGCCACCCCCGGCGCCCGTCCCGGCCCCGCGTGGACCCTGCACGCCGTCGTCGGCCCCGAGGAGGCCCCCGCGCGGGTCCACGCCTCCGCCGTGCTGCTCGCGACCGGCGCCTACGAGCGCCAGCTGCCCTTCCCCGGCTGGACCCTGCCCGGAGTCGTCGGAGCGGGCGGAGCCCAGGCCATGCTCAAGGGCGGGCTCGTGCTCCCCGGCGAGCGCGTGGTCGTCGCCGGCAGCGGCCCCCTGCTGCTCGCCGTGGCCGGCTCGCTCGCCTCCGCCGGGGCCCGCGTGCCCGCCGTCGTCGAGGCCTCCGCCTACACCGGCTACGCCGGCCACGTGCCGGCCCTGCTGCGCAACCCCGCCAAGCTCGCCGAAGGAGCCGTGTACGGCAGCGCCCTGCTCCGCCACGGCATCCGCCTCCTCGCCCGGCACGCCGTCACCGAGGCCCACGGCACCGACCGCGTCGAGGCCGTCACCGTGGCCCGCCTCGACCGCGACTGGCGGCCGGTCCCCGGCACCGCCCGTCGCATCCCCTGCGACGCCGTCGCCGTGGGCCACGGGCTGGTACCGCAGCTGGAGCTGGCGACCGGCCTGGGCTGTGCCACCCGCCGCGGCCCCGACGCCACCATCGCCCTCGAGCTGGACGGCGGCCAGCGCACCTCCGTCCCCGGTATCTGGTCGGCCGGGGAGACCGGCGGCATCGGCGGCGCCCAACTCGCCCTCTTCGAGGGAGAGATCGCCGCCCACTCCATCGCCGGCCGGCCCGTACCGGCCCGCCTCACCCGCAACCGTACGAGGCTGCGCGCCTTCGCCGCCGCGATGGCCGCCGCTCACCGGCCCGGCCCCGGCTGGACCGGCTGGCTGCGCGAGGACACCGATGTCTGCCGCTGCGAGGAGGTCCCCGCAGGCCGGATCCGGGAGGCCGCCCGGGACCTGGGCGCCCGGGACGTCCGTACGGTCAAACTCCTCACCCGGGCGGGCATGGGCTGGTGCCAGGGCCGGATGTGCGGCCCGGCCGTCGCCGCCCTGGCCGGCGTGGATCCGGCGCCCGACCGCAGGCCGCTGTCCTGTCCGGTCCCGCTCCGCCACCTCGCCGCGCTTCCCGCCGCGGCCTCGCCGCAGGGATCCGCGGGACAGCCGGACGAGTCCGTGCACCCCGCGAACGGCCCCGGCCCCGGACTTCCCGCCGAAGAGCACTGATCAGGCGGCCGCAGCTCTTGTGGCCGCCTCGTACCCACTAGTAAAATGTCACACACCACTCTAGGGAGCTCACTCATGACCCACGCGCACACCCCCGCGCCCCCCGCCGGTACGGACACCCGCAACCGCCCGTGGCACGGCATCATGGTCGCCACCGCGCTCCCCCTGCGGGAGGACCTGAGCGTCGACTACGACGCGTACGCCGAGCACGTGGCCTGGCTCGTCGCGAACGGCTGCGACGGCGTCGTCCCCAACGGCTCCCTCGGCGAGTATCAGACCCTCAGCGACGAGGAGCGCGCCCGCGTCGTCCGTACCGCCGTCGAGGCGGCCGGTGACGGCGCCCGCGTCATGCCCGGTGTCGCCGCATACGGCAGCGCCGAGTCCCGCCGCTGGGCCGAACAGGCGGCCGAGGCCGGCGCCGGGTCGGTCCTGCTGCTGCCGCCCAACGCCTTCCGCGCCGACGAGGGCGCCGTACGCGCCCACTTCGCCGAGGTCGCCCGCGCCGGGCTGCCCGTCGTCGCGTACAACAACCCCATCGACACCAAGGTGGACCTGGTCCCGGCCCTCCTCGCCCGGCTCCACGCCGACGGCTCCATCGTCGCCGTCAAGGAGTTCAGCGGGGACGTCCGCCGCGCCTACGAGATCGCCGAGCTCGCCCCGGGCCTGGACCTGCTGATCGGCGCCGACGACGTCCTGCTCGAACTGGCCCTGGCCGGAGCCGTCGGCTGGATCGCCGGCTACCCCAACGCCCTCCCGCAGTCCTGTGCCACGCTCTACCGGGCCGCCGTCTCCGGTGACGTCGCCACCGCACTGCCGCTCTACAAGTCCCTGCACTCGCTCCTGCGCTGGGACTCCAAGACCGAGTTCGTGCAGGCCATCAAGCTCTCCATGGACCTCGCCGGCCGCCCCGGCGGCGCCACCCGCCCGCCCCGCTTCCCGCTGACCGGCGACATCGAGGCCGCCGTCCGCGCCGCCACCGAGAAGGCCCTCGCCGAGGGCCTCAACTAACACGCCCAGGGGGACTACGCGATGCGCACGCGCCACATCTACCACGCGGTGGACTCGCACACCGAGGGCATGCCCACCCGGGTCATCACCGGGGGAGTCGGGGTGATCCCCGGTGCCACCATGGCCGCCAAACGGCTCCACTTCATCGAGCACCTGGACCACATCCGGACCCTGCTCATGTACGAGCCGCGCGGCCACTCCGCGATGAGCGGCGCGATCCTGCAGCCCCCGACCCGTCCGGACGCCGACTTCGGCGTCGTCTTCATCGAGGTGTCGGGCCTGCTCCCCATGTGCGGGCACGGCACCATCGGTGTCGCCACCGTCCTCGTCGAAACGGGCATGGTTCCCGTGGTCGAGCCCGTCACCACCGTCCGGCTCGACACCCCGGCCGGACTGGTGAGCGTGGACGTCCGCGTCGAGGACGGGGCGGCCACCGCCGTCACCCTGACCAACGTCCCGTCCTTCAGCGTGGGACTCGACCTCAAGGCCGAGGTCCCCGGCTACGGCACGGTCACCTACGACCTGGCCTACGGCGGCAACTTCTACGCCTTCGTCGAGCTCGACTCCCTCGGCCTCCCCTTCGACCGGGAGCGCGGGGACGACCTGCTCGCCGCCGGCCTGGCCGTCATGGAGGCGATCAACGCCTCCGAGGACCGGCCCGTCCACCCCGACAACCCGGCCATCGGCGGGGTCAAGCACGTCTACCTCGCCGCCCCCGGTTCCGACGCGCGGCGCTCCCGGCACGCCATGGCCATCCACCCGGGCTGGTTCGACCGCTCGCCGTGCGGTACGGGGACCAGTGCGCGCATGGCGCAGCTGCACGCCCGGGGGCTGCTGGCGATGGACACCGACTTCGTCAACGAGTCCTTCATCGGCACCGAGTTCACGGGCCGGCTCGTCGGCACGACCACGGTGGGAGGCCTCCCCGCCGTCGTGCCCACCGTCACCGGCCGGGCCTGGATCACCGGCACCGCCCAGTACTTCCTCGACCCGTCCGACCCCTTCCCGGGAGGTTTCCTGTTGTGACCAGCACCGTTCGGACCGAGGACTACCACACCGCCGGGGAGCCCTTCCGGGTCGTCGACACCCTGGCGGAGGGCCTGCCGCCCGTGCCCGGCGACACCGTCGCCGAGCGCTGCGCCACCGCCATCGGACCGGGGGGATCCGGCACGGCCCCCCGCCGGGGCGTCCTGGACGACGTACGGCGGATGCTCGTCCAGGAGCCGCGCGGGCACGCCGGGATGTACGGGGGCTTCGTGGTCCCGGCCGACGACGACGGGGCCCACTTCGGGGTGCTGTTCTGGCACAAGGACGGCTACTCCACCGCCTGCGGCCACGGCACCATGGCGCTCGGCGCCTGGGCCGTGGACAGCGGCCGGGTCGCGGCCCCGGACGACGGGGACGCGCAGGTGCGGATCGACGTGCCCTCGGGCCGGGTCGGCGCGACCGTGCACCGCGCGGGGGGCCGCACCACCGGGGTCACCTTCCGCAACGTCCCGGCCCGCACCAGTGCGCGCAAGGTCCCCGTGGCCACCACCTTCGGCATGGCCGAGGTGGACATCGCGCACGCCGGGGCCTGCTACGCCTCCGTCCGGGCCCGGGACCTCGGACTGGACGTGACCGGGGCCGCGCTGCCCGCGCTCGTCCGGGCCGGCCAGGAGATCCGGGCGGCGCTCGCCACCCACCCCGGGACCTGGCACCCGGGCGGGCCGCTGCTCTCCGGGGTGTACGGGGTGATCCTGTACGAGGAGCTGCCCGACACCCCCTTCGGTCCGCACCAGCGCAACGTCACCGTCTTCGCCGACGGGCAGGTCGACCGCTCGCCCTGCGGCTCCGGCACCTCGACGCGGCTCGCGCTGCTGGCGGAGGACGGGCGGCTGGGGGCGGGTGACGACCTGCTGCACGAATCGGTGATCGGCTCGGTGTTCACCGGCCGCGTCGCCGAGGCCACCCCGGACGGGCTGGTCACGGAGGTCACCGGGGCGGCGTACCGCACCGGCGGACACTCCTTCTCCATGGATCCGTACGACGCGCTCGGCACCGGGTTCCTGCTGTGATCCGCCAGTTCTCGGCAGCCGAGACGGCCGCACTGCTGACCCCGGCCGCGGCGGCGGACGCGCTGGCCGGCGCCCTGAGGGCCGGGCTGGACCCGGAGGCCTGCCCGCCGCGCAGCGCCCTGCCGGTGCCGGGCGGGGGCGAGCTGCTGCTGATGCCGGCCGCGACGGGGGCGTACGCGGGCGTGAAGATCGCCGGCGTGGCCCCGGGGAACCCCGCGCGCGGGCTGCCCCGGATCACCGGGTCCTACCTGCTCCTGGACGGGCCCACCCTGCGGCCGCTGGCCCTGTTCGACGGGGCGGAGCTGACCGCGCTGCGGACCCCGGCGGTCTCCGCGCTCGCACTGCGCCACCTGGTCCCGGCCGGCCGGCCGCTGCGGCTGCTGCTCTTCGGGGCGGGGCCGCAGGCGTACGGGCACCTCGCAGCGGTGCTGGCGATGCGGCAGGTGGCGGAGGTGGTCGTCGTGACCCGGGACCCCCGGGGCGCGCGGGAGCTGGCGGAGCACGCGCGGGGGCTGGGGGTCGAGGCCCGGCCGGGGGTGGCGGCGGAAGTGGCCGACGCCGACCTGGTCGTCTGCTGCACGACGGCCCGCGAGCCGCTCTTCGACGGGCGGCTGATCGCACCGGGCGCGACGGTGGTCGCGGTCGGCTCGCACGAGCCGGACGCCCGCGAGGTCGACACGGCCCTGGTCCGCCGGGCTTCGGTGTACGTGGAATCGCGCGCGGCGGCCCTGCGCGAGGCGGGGGACCTGCTGGTGCCGGAGGCGGAAGGAGCCATCGGCGCCGGACACATCAGCGGAACCCTGGCCGATCTGGTCTCCGGCCGGACGCCGGGCGGCGCCGGGGCGGCGGCAAGTTCTCCACAGCTCTTCAAGAGTGTGGGCATGGCCTGGGAGGATCTGGCTGTGGCGGTCGCGTTGTTCGAGGCCGTTGGAGAGAACGGCGCAACGTGACATTGTACGCTGTTCCTCCGCACGCCGGTGGTGTTGTGCGCGGTCTCGGAGGAAATGCAATGGGTGACCTGAAGCAGCACAGTCTCATCAAGGCCCAGGAACGGCTCCGCGACCAGGTCGGCCACGCCCTCCGCGCGGCCCTGATAGCGGGTGAACTGCGCCCCGGGAGCGTCTACTCCGCCCCCGGCCTCGCGGCCGAACTCGGCGTCTCGGCGACCCCGGTGCGCGAGGCCATGCTCGACCTGGCCCGCGAAGGCCTCGTGGAACCGGTGCGCAACAAGGGCTTCCGGATCACCGAGGTCAGCGAGCGGGACCTGGACCAGTACACCGAGCTGCGGACGATGATCGAGGTGCCGACCATCGGCCGGATCACCAAGATCGCGACTCCGGAGCAGCTGGAGGCCCTGCGGCCGATCGCCGAGGAGATCGTCACCAGCGCCCGCGAGCACAACCTCATCGGGTACCTGGAGGCCGACCGCCGCTTCCACCTGAGCCTGCTGGCCCTCGCGGGCAACGACCGCCTCGTCGAAACCGTCGGCGACCTGCGCAAGCGCTCCCGGCTGTACGGCCTGACCGGCCTGGACGAGGCGGGCAAGCTGGTCTCCTCCGCCGAGGAGCACATCGAGCTCCTCGACCTGATGCTCACGGGCGACGCGGAAGCGGCCGAGGCCTGCATGACCCGCCACCTCGGCCACGTCCGCTCCCTGTGGGCCCAGGGCCGGGACGAACCGGTCGGCCGCACCCCGGGCCGCCTGGGCTCGACCGCCCTGGGGTCGGCGGGCTGAGTCCGGGGGCCCGCCCGAGCCGGCCCCCCGCCCCCCGCTGCCTGACGCCCCCGCTGCCCGATGCCCTCGGCGCCGCCGGATCCCTGCACGTGCACGCCCCCGGGGCGGGCGGCCATGTCGGCAGGGATCCGGCGTGCGCGCGCCCGCTCGCCGTGCGCGCGCCCGCCTCGCCATGCGCTCCACAGGGCGGAGGCCCCCCAACCCCCTTCCGTCCGGCTGGATTTGGACACGGCTGGATAACGGAGGCTCCGAGGTCTTGTCAGTACAATTTCACATTACTATGTTACCGGTCACATCATAGAGCGCGGCCCTTCACTGGAGTGACCCATGACCAAGCGCACCCAACTCGCCCTCGCCACCGCTCTGGTGGCCGCACTCGCACTCGGCGCCTCGGGCTGCTCCGACCCCAAGAAGGGCTCCGCCGCCGGCGCGGGCGCCTCCAACCCCGCCTCCGAGAACGTGGGCAAGATCCTCGGCGGCACCCCGGTCAAGGGCGGCACGCTCACCGTCCTGTCCAACCAGGACTTCGCCCACCTCGACCCGGCCCGCAACTGGGTCATGCCGACGATGGACTTCGGCACCCGCCTCCTCTACCGCACCCTCGTCACCTTCAAGGCCGAGCCCGGAAAGGCCGGCAGCGAGCTCGTCCCCGACCTCGCCACCGACCTCGGCACCCCCTCCAACGGAGGCCGGACGTGGACCTTCACCCTCAAGGAGGGCGTGAAGTACGAGGACGGCTCGGCCATCAAGGCGCAGGACATCAAGTACAACGTCGAGCGCTCCTTCGCCCCCGACCTGACCGGCGGCCCCGACTACGCGGCCCAGTACCTGGCCGGCGGCGAGGGGTACAAGGGCCCGCTCCAGGGCCAGCACCTGGACTCGGTCAAGACCCCCGACGACCGCACCATCGTCTTCGAACTGAAGCGGCCCGTTGCCGAGTTCTCCGCGACGGCCACCCTGCCGACCTTCGCCCCCGTGCCGCAGTCCCAGGAGAAGGGCACCCAGTACGACGCCCGCCCGTTCTCCTCCGGCCCGTACAAGATCGAGTCCTACGACCGCGACAAGAAGCTCGTGCTCGTCCGCAACGAGCACTGGGACCCGAAGACCGACACCGTCCGCAAGGCCTACCCGGACAAGTTCGTCATGGTCATGGGCCTCAAGGGGGGCCAGATCGACGACCGCATCATCGCCGGCGAGGGAGCCGACGCCTCCAGCGTCCAGTACTTCAACATGCGCCCCGAGAGCGCGCCCAAGGTGCTGCCCAAGGCCGACATCAAGGCGCGGCTGCTCGCCGAGTCCCAGGGCTGTACGCAGATGCTCCACCTGAACAACTCCCGCGCGCCCTTCGACGACCCCAAGGTCCGCGAGGCCATGCAGTACGCGCTCGACAAGGAGGCCGTGATCACCGCGGGCGGCGGTCCGGCCCTCAACGAGGTCGCCACCGCCTATCTGCCCCCGGCCCTCTCCGGCGGCAAGCAGGCCGACACCCTGAAGATCGCCCCGTCGGGCGATCCGGGCAAGGCCAAGGAACTGCTCAAGAGCGCGGGCAAGGAGACACTGAAGGTCTCGCTCTCCGTCTCCACCGGTGACAAGGCCAAGGCCGAGGCCATCCAGCAGGGCCTGTCCCGCGCGGGCATCGAAGTCGTCATCGACACCGTCGACCCGGGCGCCTACTACGACGTCATCGGCGACCTCTCCACCACCCCCGACATGACGCTCGCCGGCTGGTGCCCCGACTACCCCTCCGGGTCCACGTGGCTGCCCTTCGTCTTCGACGGCCGCACCATCAAGGACAAGGGCAACCAGGGCAACTACGCCCAGTTCCGCGACGAGGGCGTCTCCAAGCGCATCGACGAGATCAACGCCATGGCCGACGCCAAGCAGGCCAACCAGGCGTGGATCGACCTGGACGCGGAGATCATGAAGAAGTCCCCGTCGATCCCGGTCCTCCTCGAGCGCAAGCCGCTCCTCGTCGGCCCGAACATCGCGGGCGCCTACGGCCACCCGGTGTGGACCGGCACCATCGACTACGCCACGGTCGGCCTCAAGGACCCGGCGAAGAGCCAGGGCTGAAGGCCGGACACGACAGCGCCATGACCACCACCGCACCCGCCGTCGGCGATCCGGTAGCGAAGGAGGTCCCGCCCGGCAGCAGCCCCTGGCAGCTCGCCCGACGGGAACTCCGCCGCCGCCCCGCCGTCCGCGTCAGCCTCTGCGTCGTCCTCCTCTTCGTCGTGATGGCCGTCACCGCCCCCTGGCTGGGCGCGCTCGGCGGCTGGTCCCCGGACGCGTTCGACAAGGCCGCCATCGACCCCTACCTCGGCGGCCAGCCGCTCGGCTCGCTCGGCGGGATCAGCCCCGAGCACTGGCTCGGCGTCGAACCCGTCACCGGCCGCGACCTGTTCGCCCGGGTCGTCCACGGCGCCCAGGTGTCCCTCCTGATCGCCTTCGCCGCCACCGCCATCGTCGTCATCGCCGGCACCGCCGCCGGAATCGCCGCCGGCTACTTCGGCGGCCGCACCGACGCCGTCCTGTCCCGCCTGATGGACCTGACGATGTCCTTCCCCAGCCTCATCTTCATGATCGCGATGCTGTCGGTGGCCAAGGACGTCAACCGCATCGTCCTGATGACCGCCGTCATCGGCCTCTTCGGCTGGCCCGGCGTCGCCCGCGTCGTCCGCGGCCAGGCCCTCTCGCTCAAGCACCGCGAGTACGTGGACGCCGCCCGCGTCGCCGGCGCGAGCTCCTGGCGGATCCTGACCCGCGACATCCTCCCGGGCGTCTCGGGCCCCGTCATCGCCTACACCACCCTGCTCATCCCCGGGATGATCAGCACCGAGGCCGCGCTCAGCTACCTCGGCGTCGGCGTCCGCCCGCCCACCCCCTCCTGGGGCCAGATGATCGCCGAGTCCGTGGCCTACTACGAGACCGACCCCATGTACTTCGTCATACCGAGCTTCTTCCTCTTCCTCGCCGTCCTCGCCTTCACCCTGCTCGGCGACGCCCTGCGCGACATCCTCGACCCGAGGGGCGGCCGGACGTGATCCCCTACCTCCTGCGACGGCTGCTCGCCCTGATGGGCGTCCTGCTCGCCATCGCCGCCGTCACCTTCGTCGTCTTCTACGTACTCCCCTCCGACCCGGCCGCCGCCGCCTGCGGAAAGACCTGCAGCGCCGAGCGACTGGCCGACGTACGCGCGTACCTCGGCCTGGACCAGCCCCTGTGGCGGCAGTTCGGCGACTTCCTCACCGGCATCTTCACCGGCCGCACCCTCGGCACCGGGCAGTACGCCGTCCAGTGCGACTTCCCCTGCCTGGGCTACAGCTACGAGAACTCCCTGCCCGTGTGGGACCTGCTGATGGACCGCCTCCCGGTCTCCGCCTCCCTCGCCGTCGGCGCGGCCGTCCTCTGGCTCGTCCTCGGACTCGGCGCGGGAGTCACCGCCGCCCTACGCAAGGACACCGCCACCGACAAGGCCCTCATGGTCGGCGCGGTCGCCGCCGCCTCCCTGCCCGTCTACTTCACCTCCGTGATGCTCATCTACGGGGTCATCCGCGTGGCCGGGCTCCTGCCCTACCCCACCTACCAGGCCTTCACCGACAACCCGTTCGCCTGGGCGAGCAACCTGCTGCTGCCCTGGACCGCGCTCGCCCTGCTCTACGCCGCCATGTACGCCCGCCAGAGCCGCGGGTCGATGATCGAGGCGATGGCCGAGCCGTACATCCGTACCGCCCGCGCCAAGGGCATGCCCGAGCGCACGGTCGTCCTCAAGCACGGGCTGCGCTCCGGCATGACCCCGATCCTCACCATCTTCGGCATCGACCTGGGCGGCCTGCTCGCCGGAGCCGTCATCACCGAGTCCATCTTCGGACTCCCCGGCATCGGGCGGCTGTTCTACGGGGCGCTCGTCAGTGCCGACCAGCCCGTCGTGCTCGGGGTCACCCTGCTGGCCGCCTTCTTCATCGTCGTCGCGAACCTCGCCGTCGACCTCCTGTACGCCGTCATCGACCCGAGGGTGAGGTACTGATGGCTCCTCCCGCACAAGCCCCCCTGCTCCACGTGCGCGACCTGAGCGTCACGTTCACCACCCCGCGAGGCACGGTGCGCGCGGTCGACTCCCTCGGCTTCACCGTCGAGGCCGGCCGCACCCTCGGCATCGTGGGCGAGTCCGGCTCGGGGAAGTCCGTCACCTCGCTGGCCGTCATGGGGCTGCACCGGGGCGCCGAGATCGGCGGCTCCATCGCCCTCGACGGTCAGGAGCTGACCACCAAGTCCGAGAAGGAGCTCGCCAAGCTGCGCGGCCGCAAGATGGCCATGATCTTCCAGGACCCGCTGTCCAGCCTGCACCCCTACTACACGGTCGGTGAGCAGATCGCCGAGCACTTCCGCGTCCACTTCAAGGCGGGCCGGGCCGCCGCCAGGAGGCGCGCCGTCGACATGCTCGGGGAGGTCGGCATCCCGGAGCCGGCCCGCCGGGCCGGGGAGTACCCGCACCAGTTCTCCGGCGGCATGCGCCAGCGGGCCATGATCGCGATGGCGCTGTGCTGCGAACCCGCACTACTCATCGCCGACGAGCCCACCACCGCCCTGGACGTCACCGTCCAGGCGCAGATCCTGGAACTGATCGCCACGCTCCAGCAGGAGCGCGGCCTCGGCGTGGTCATGATCACCCACGACCTGGGCGTGGTGGCCCGGGTCGCACACGAGGTGCTGGTCATGTATGGCGGCCGGGCCGCCGAACAGGCACCGGTGGACGAGCTGTTCACCGATCCGGCCCACCCGTACACCCGGGGGCTGCTCGACTCCCTGCCCCGGCTGGACGACGCCGACGACGAGCCCCTGCGGGCCATCCCCGGCTCCCCGCCGTCCCTGCTCGCCCCGGCCCCGGGGTGCGCGTTCGCCCCGCGCTGCGCGAGCGCGGGCGCCGGCTGCGCGGACGTACGGCCGGAGCTCGCCGCCTACGGTGAGGGGCCGTCGCGCACGGTCGCCTGCCACTACGCCGGCACCCGTGCGGAGGTGGCCCGATGACCGGGACCGACGGCCGCCCGCTGCTCTCCGTACGCGACCTCACCATGGCCTTCCCCGGCAAACGGACCGCGACCGGGCGCCGGGGGGCTCCCGTACGCGCCGTCGACGGCGTCTCCTTCGACGTGGAGGCCGGCCGGACGCTGGGCCTCGTGGGGGAGTCGGGCTGCGGGAAGTCGACGACCGGGCGCATGCTCGTCCGGCTGTTGGAGCCCACGTCCGGCAGCGTGGTGTTCGACGGCGAGGACATCAGCCGGCTCTCCCCGGCCGCCCTGCGGCCCGTGCGCCGGCACGTCCAGATGGTCTTCCAGGACCCGCACTCCTCGCTCAACCCCCGCCAGACGGTGGCCCGGATCATCTCGGACCCGCTGCTGGTACAGGGGTGGAGCGCGGGGGACGCCCGCCGCCGGGCCGCCGAGCTGATGGAGCTCGTCGGCCTGATCCCCGAGCACATGGACCGCTACCCGCACGAGTTCTCCGGCGGTCAGGCGCAGCGCGTCGGCATCGCCCGGTCGCTCGCCACCAGCCCCCGGCTGATCATCGCCGACGAGCCGGTGTCGGCGCTCGACGTCTCCGTCCAGGCACAGATCGTCAACCTGATGGAGCGGCTGCGCGCCGAACTGGGTCTGTCCTACGTGTTCATCGCGCACGACCTCTCGGTCGTCAAACGGGTCAGCGACCGGGTCGCCGTCATGTACCTCGGCCGGATCGTGGAGATCGGCGACAAGAAGTCGATCTACGAGGACCCCCAGCACCCGTACACCCGGGCGCTGCTGTCCGCCGTACCGCTGCCCGACCCGGCGGCGGAGCGGCGGCGCGAGCGGATCGTGCTGCTCGGCGACCCGCCGAGCCCGGCCGCACCGCCTCCGGGCTGCACCTTCCACCCCAGGTGCCCCATGGCGCAGGATGTCTGCCGCACCGAGCGTCCGCTGCTGCGGACGGTCGCCTCGCGCGAGGTGGCCTGCCATCTGGTGTAGGCGCGGGCTCCCGGGGGTCTGACGGGGGACCGCCGGGGAAAGGAGGGCCCCGGAGCCGGTGGACACCGGCTCCGGGGCCCTCGCGCGTCATTGCCCTCCGTCGTGGCCTCCGCCGTGCCCTGCGGTCCGGGGACCCGACGTGGGCCCGCCGGGCCTCAGGCCGGGCCCAGCTCCTTGCGGAAGAACTCCAGCTCCAGTGCCATGACCTTCTCCCGCACCCCGCCGGGGGTCATGTGCGTGACCCCCGGCAGCGCGAGCAGCTGGTGCGGCCGCCCCGCGTCGAAGAGGGCCTGCGAGAGCCGCAGGGTGTGCGAGGGGTGGACGTTGTCGTCGGCCAGGCCCGTGACCAGCATCAGCGGCCGGCTCAGCCCGGCCGCGTCGGGGATCAGGCAGTCGCGTTCGTACACCTCGGGATGGTCCGCGGGCAGGCCCAGGTACCGCTCGGTGTACGCCGTGTCGTAGTGGCGGAAGTCGGTCGGCGCGGCCCCGGCCGCGGCCGCGTGGAAGACGTTCGGGCGGCGCAGCACGGCGAGCGCGGAAAGGTAGCCGCCGTAGGACCAGCCGCGGATGCCGACCCGGGTCAGGTCGAGGTCGGCGTGCCGCTCGCCGAGCGCCGCCAGGGCGGCGACCTGGTCGTCGAGGGTGACGTCGGAGAAGCCGCGGTACATGGCGTGGGTGTGGCGCGGCGAGGCGTACGCGGTGCCGCGGTTGTCGATGGTGATCACGGCGAAGCCCTGGTCGGCCCACCACTGCCGGTGCTGCCAGCGGCGCGGCTCGGCGCTGACGTCCTGCATGCCGGGGCCGCCGTAGCTGTCCAGCAGTACGGGCAGCCGGGTGCCCGGGACGTGGCCGCGCGGCAGCACGAGGGCGGTGGGGACCGCGTGCTCGGTGACCCGCTCCAGCAACGGGACCACCCGGTACGGCAACGGCTGCGACAGGTCGCCGGGGGTGAACTCCCGCCCGTCGGCGGTCCGTAGGACGCGCCGGATCCCGTCGGCGTCGGCGGAGGTCAGCAGCAGGGTTCCGGCGGAGGCCTGGACGGAGTGCACCCCGGGCCCGTCCGCGAGCGGGCTCAGCCCGCCCGTGTCCGGATCCAGCAGGAACACCTGCTGCTCGGAGGGGTCGCGACGGCCGGCCTCGATCAGCAGCCGGTCCTCGTGGGTGCCCGCCACGCGGCGGACTTGGAGCTCGTCCCCGGTGAGGAGGACGCCGTCCAGCGCGAGTGCCCGGGCGGCCCCGCCGGGGGTGTCGGCGCAGGTGAGCATCCGCCCGTCGGCGAGCCGCGCGGGGGTGCCGGGGAGCAGCGGGTCCACCCACTGGGGGTGCGTGGTGCGGGACAGTTCCCGCGTGCGACCGGTGGCCGGGTCGGCGGAGAGCAGCAGGACGTTCCGCTGGAGCCGGTCCTGCACGGTGAGCAGGATCTCGGACGCCGACTCCCAGCCGGCGTCGGAGACGTACGGGTAGGTCGCGGCGTCCCAGTCGAGGCGTACGGCCCGGTCCCCTGCCCCTGCCCCTGCGCCGGTGGTCCCGAGGACCCAGAGCTGCACGTCCGCGTTGGGGCCGCCGGCCTCCGGGTACGCGAAGTCCTCGGCCGGGAGCTCCGGGTGCGCCGGGTCGGCGAACCAGCGCCGCTGGAGGGCGGATTCGTCGACGCGGGCGGCGAGCAGGTTCTGCCCGTCGGGGGACCACCAGTGCCCGCGGGAGCGGCCGAGCTCTTCGGCGGCGGCGAACTCGGCGACGCCCCAGCGGGCTCCGTCGACGGGGCTGATCCGTCCGCCGGGGGCGGTGTACAGCACGTCGTCGGCGACGTAGGCGATGCGCGAGGCGTCCGCGTTCGGGCGGGGATCGAAGGCGGGCCCGGCGGTGGGGACTTCCTTCGGCTGCGCGGGCTGCGCGGACCGGCCGGCCCCGGCGTCGCGGGCCGCCTCGCGGGTGACCTCGTACAGGCGTCCGTAGAGCGCGAAGACGGCGCGCAGGCCGTCGCCGGAGAGCGCGTACGAGCCGATCCCGGCGGCGACGAGGCGGGTCCGTTCGCGCAGCCGGCGCTCGGCCACGGGCAGCGGCGCGGGCTCGGGGGACAGCTCGCGGGGGTCCGCGAGCCGGGTCTCGGCCCCGGTGGCGGTGTCCAGGACCCAGAGGCTGTCGAGGGGGTCGGTGGGGCCCGTGGAGCGGAGGAACCAGAGGAGCCGGCCTTCGTCGCCGAAGGCGAAGGCGCGCGGGGCGCCGTAGGTGAACCGGGCGGTGCTCGCGGAGAGCCTGAGGAAGTCATCCATGCGATCCATCCGGGCAGTCTGCCATGTGAAATACCACATGGCACATGCCACATAGTCTAGGCTGTTCGAGTGGTGGCCCCCGGGGCACGGGCTTAGCGTCGAAAAGTGGACCAGAACGCTACGCCGAGCAGCACCAGCACCGGGACCGACGGCAAGGTCCAAGGCAACGGTGGGGGTCACGGGCTCGCCCTGCTCGTGATCGCCTCGTGCCAGCTCATGGTCGTTCTCGACATCACCATCGTGAACATCGCGCTGCCGCACATCCAGACCGCCCTCGGCTTCTCCACCGAGAGCCTGTCCTGGGTCGTCAACGCCTACACCCTCACCTTCGGCGGCCTGCTGCTCCTCGGCGGCCGCACCGGTGACATCCTCGGCCGGCGGCGCGTCTTCATCTTCGGCGTCCTGCTCTTCGGCCTCGCCTCGTTGCTGGGCGGACTGGCCCAGAACGACGGCCAGTTGCTGGCCGCCCGCGCCCTCCAGGGCGCCGGCGGCGCCATCGCCTCGCCGACCGCTCTCGCCCTGATCACCACCACCTTCCGCGAAGGCCCGGAACGCAACAGGGCGTTCGGCGTCTTCGCCGCCGTCTCCGCCGGCGGCGGCGCCATCGGGCTGCTCGCGGGCGGGATCCTCGTGGAATGGCTCAACTGGCGCTGGGTCTTCTTCGTCAACGTCCCGATCGCCCTGCTGATCGCCTTCGCCGCGCCCAGGGCCGTCCGCGAATCCATCCGCCACCCGGGACACTTCGACCTCGCCGGGGCCCTGCTCTCCACGGTCGGCATGGTCGCGCTCGTCTACGGATTCATCCGCGCCTCCCAGGAAGGCTGGCGCGACCCGATCACGCTGGCCTCCTTCGGCGCGGCCCTGGTCCTGCTGTTCCTGTTCGTCCTGAACGAGCGGCGCTCGCCGCAGCCGATCACCCCCCTGCACATGTTCGCCGACCGCAACCGGGCCGGCACGTACGGGATCATGCTGTTCCTGGCGTGCGCGATGTTCGGCATGTTCTTCTTCCTGACGCTCTTCGTGCAGAACGTCCTCGGCTTCAGCCCCCTCCTCGCCGGCCTCGCCTTCCTGCCGGTCAGCGTGGTGATCGCGATCGGCGCCGGCATCACCTCGCAGCTGCTGCCCCGGTTCGGGCCGAAACCGTTCATGGTGACGGGCGCGCTGTTCTCGGCGTCCGGACTGGCCTGGCTGACGCAGACCGACGTCGACTCCACGTACCTCGGCAGCATCCTCGGACCGATGCTCCTGTTCAGCCTGGGCATGGGCATGCAGTTCGTCTCGCTGACGCTGATGGCGCTCTCCAACGTCCCCGACCGCGAGTCGGGCGCGGCCTCCGGACTGCTCAACACGATGCAGCAGGTGGGCGGTTCGCTGGGCCTGTCCATCCTGGTCACGGTCTTCGGCACGGCCAGCCGCAACGAGGCCAGGGAGCAGGCGGGGTCGTTCCTGCGCACCTCCACCCCCGAGCAGAAGGCGTACTTCGCGCGCACGAAGGAGCTGCCGAAGCCCTGGGCCGACCAGATCCTGTCCTCGGGCGTGACCATGGCCTTCGTGGTGGCGGCCGTCTTCGCCCTGATCGCGGCCCTGATCGCCCTCCTCGTCATCCAGGTGAGGCCCTCGGACCTCGAACGCCTCCGGGGCAACCACGTTCCGACGGCCTAGGACTGCGGCGGCCCCGGAGACTGCGGCGGCCCGGACCCGCTGCCCCGCTCCGCTCGTCCAGGTGCCGCTATGCGTCCACGCGGCGGATCCGGCAGCGCGCCGGACCCGTCGTGGTCAGGGTGATCCCGGCGCTGACCGCGATCTCGGTGTCCACGGCCTCGAACGTGTACTCCCGCAGGATCATCGCGAGGGCGATCACCGACTCCAGCATCGAGAAGTGCTGTCCGATGCAGGCGCGCGGTCCACCGCCGAAGGGGAACCAGGCGTAGCGCGGACGGGCCGCCTCCGCCTCGGGGGTGAACCGGTCGGGGTCGAAGCGCTCCGGGTCCGGCCAGTAGCGGGGGTGGCGGTGGGTCACCCACGGCGCGAGGATCACGTCGGCGCCCGCGGGGACGGCATGGCCGTCGATCTCGGCCGCGTCGACGGAGCGGCGGCCCATGACGGGGGCGGCCGGGTAGAGCCGCATGGCCTCCTTGAGTACCTGGGTGAGGTACGGGAGGCGGTCGAGGTCGGCGGCCCCGGGCGTACGGCCGCCCAGGACGGCGGCGATCTCGGCGCGGGCCCGGTCCTGGAGTTCGGGATGGCGGGCCAGGAGGTGGAGGGAGAAGGAGAGCGAGGTGGCGGTGGTCTCGTGCCCGGCGAGCAGGAAGATCAGCACTTGTTCGCGCAGCTCGGTGTCGTCGAACTCCGCGTCGTCCGCGCTGGTGGCGGCCGCGAGCAGCGACAACAGGTCCTCGCCCGGGGCGGCCCCGGGGGCGGTGACGGCGCCGGGGGCGGTTCCGGCGGCGGCCGCGGTCGTGGCCCCGGTGTCGGTGTCGGTGCCGCTGCCGGTTGCGCCGGTGGCCCCCGTGGCGGCCAGGTCGCGGCGCCGCCGCGCGATGATCTCGTCGCAGACCCCGTACAGCTCGTCCAGCGCCGCCGCGGCCCGCCTGTTGCCCGGAGTGGGCCAGCTGCGGGGGAAGTTCGCGGGGGAGTAGCCGCGGCGCAGCACGTACCGCGTGATGACCGGAAAGCAGCGGTCCACGACGTCGACGGTGGTGTCCACGTCGGTGCCGAAGAGGATCCGGGCGACCGCGCGCAGGGCCAGCTCCATCATCGCGTCGGAGACGTCGACGACACCGTCCGGGGCCCGGTCCCAGCCGGCGAGGGTCGATGCGGTCTCGGCGGCGACGGCGCCCGCGTACCCGTCCACCCGGCGCTTGGTGAACAGCGGCTGGACCAGCCGCCGCTGGCGCAGGTAGTCCTCGTCCTGGCTGGTCAGCAGGCCGTTGCCGAAGGAGTCCCGGACCTCCTGGTACACGGCGTTGTCCTTGCGGAAGTTCGCCGCCTGGGAGGCCAGTACCTGCTGGACCCCCTCCGCCGAGAACACGCAGTGCAGTTCGGTGCGCAGCCCCGGCGGGCCGGCCGTGATCCGCACGACGTCGCCGTGCTCGCCGCGCGCCCGCAGGTAGGTGCCGAGCGAGTCCGACGTCAGGTCGAGGAGGGAGCCGAGCAGCGGGACGCCCGCGAGCCGGGGCGCCTCCGCGCCCGTACCCGTACCCCTGCCCGTGCCGCCGCGCTTGCCCGGCCGTGCTGATTCCGTTGCTGTCATGGCTCCGCCCCGAAGAACTGTGCTGGCGCATGGATTGTCCCGGTGGGCGCGGCCCCCGGCGAGGGGCCACGGCGTCATCCGGCCGAATACCGCCGCCGGGCCCGGAGCCCGGCCAGGCCCGGCCCTCGCGCGCGCTGCGTCCGCGCGCCGCTATTTGTCGCAGGCGATGCCGTCGTCGTCCCGGTCGAGGTGCTTGGCGTAGCCGGGCTGGCCGCGGTGGATGGGAGCGACTCCCGCGGCCTTGGCCTCGGCGCAGTTCTTGTACGTGACGTCCTTGGGTCCGGGGGCCGGAGTCGGGCTGGACTTCGGCTTCGGAGTGACCGGCGCCGAGGAGGGCGCCGGGGCCGGGGCCTTGGAGGGGACCGTAGTCCTGGCGGGGCTCGGTGTCCCGCTGGGACGCAGGGCGGCCCCGGCCTGCGCGGGGCACGGGGTCCCCGGCGCCGTGAGCGAGAGCTCGACGGCGGTGTCGGCTGCCAGGGGACTGGCCGCCGCTGGAGTCTGGAAGCAGACGGCCCACTGGGTGTGGTCGGCGGCGAGCGGCACGTCGCCGTAGGCGCTGCGGGTCTCGACGGGCTTGGTGGTCACCTGCTGGACGAGGGCCTCGGCGTCGGCGGACTTCTTGCCGATGAGCGCGGGCATCGAGGCCCCCGCGGTCGCGGTCGCGGCCGTCACGGGTGCGGCGCCCGGTTTCCCGGAGTCCTTCCCCTTCGACGCGGCCGGATCGCCCTCGCACCCGGCGACGAGCAGCACGGCGGCTGCCACGGCGGCCGCTATGGAAACGCCCCGACGGTTGAACATGAACGGACCCCCCAGATCGCACGCGTGGAACCGCCGCAGCATAGGCGTAGATGTGCCGGTGTGGGGTCCTTTCGCCACGATGCGCGACTTTCCGACCGCGGACCCCCACCCGCGCCCCGGTCCGGTCGCCGGGCCGTGCCCCGGGCCGGTCGCCGCGGACGCCGGATCCGCGGGTGCTCCGGCGCATCCGAGAGAGCCGAGGGCGAAGGATCGTTCCGCCACCAACTGCACGGCGGAGGAGGGGAGTCGGGAGCGGAGGGACGACACGCTCACCTTTGGGTGAGGGTCCCCCGGGGTGCGCCGCGAGGGCGCGAGGGTGGGGCCATGATCACCTCCGCCCTGCGCCGACGCGTCGTCGTCCTCGTGACCGCCCTCGCCGCCGCCCTGCTGCCACCGGTCTCCGCGTCCGCCTCCGCTTCCCCCCTCCGGGCGGCGGCGCCCGCGAACTCGTGCCCCCGGGTGCAGGACCACCTCTTCGCCGCCGCCGACGAGCGCGTCGAGACCGACCGCATCACCCCGTCCCCGTCCTGGCGGATCAACTGCAAGCAGCTCTACCGTTCGGACGGCCGCCCGCCGTCGGTGGTCTTCGAGGAGGGCTTCCTCCCCAAGGACACGGTGAACGGCCAGTACGACATCGAGAGCTACGTCCTGGCCAACCAACCCTCCCCGTACGTCTCCACGACCTACGACCACGACCTGTACAAGTCCTGGAAGAGCGGCTGGAACTACTACATCGACGCCCCGGGCGGAGTGGACGTCAACCAGACCATCGGCGACACGCACAAGTACGCCGCCCAGGTCGAGGTGGCCTTCCCGGGCGGCATCGCCCGCTCGTTCATCGTGGCCGTCTGCCCGGTGGACCAGGTGAAGAAGACCGAGATCATGGACCGCTGCGAGGACAACCCGTACTACGAGCCCTGGCGCGCCAACTACCCGGGCTGACCCACGCGGCGGCGCGCCGGCCCCACGACGCCGCCGCCCCGACCCACGGGAACGGCGGCCCAACGGGAGCGGCGGCCCAACGGGAGCGACGGCCCCGCCACCGCGCGGGCCGCCACTCCGCGGAAACGGCGACGGCCCCGCCACCGGCGCAGCACTGAACCGGCTTCGTCCCGTCCTCACGGACGCTCGTTGAGTTTCCTGGCTTCGCTGAGAATGCGGCCTCGATCCGTGAATCCGAGGCCACGCTCTCTCAGTGTCCTGTCGACGTGGTGCTGCTTGCTTCCCGCCCGGAGTAGGCGTGCGGCCTCGGTCACCAGGCCGTCCTCTCGGACCGTGGAGGCCGTCGTGGCGCGCTCCGGGTTCGTCCCCGGCCGGCGAACGACGGCCGCATGAAAGGGCCGGAGCGGAAACGAGACGCGGTAGCCGAACCGCGTGGCTATCAGGTACCCGCCGAGGGACCAGAACGCCACGAAGATGCCGATGAACTTCAGGATGTCCAGGGCGAGCGGGCCGGTGTAGGTCTTTCCGTCGCCGATCGAGCCCAGCGGTGCCATGACGAGGAAAACACCCGCGACCACACGCCGGTTCCGCTGCCAGAACGTCTGGAGCTGGGGCGTTTCGGGATTCCGAGCCGCTGTGGACGCGGCGGACACGGACGAGCTGTGGATGCGGCGTGCCGTGTCGTTGACCGGCGTCATCGCGCCGTCCAGCCGGTACGTGAAGAGCGCGATGCCCCACTCCCGGGCGTAGGCCGCGGCGGTGGTCGTGTAACCGCTGCCGGTGAAGAAGATCAGCTGGGCGGTCGATCCGTAGGGACGCGCTCCCACGAAACGCTGCAATTCCGGGCGTCCGACCTGAGCGGCTTGGTACTTGACCTGTCCCAGTGCCCGGCCGGCGCGGACATCGATGCCGGAGTCCGGCCCGCCGGGACGCGCGGTGGCATCGGTATAGCCCCAACGGCGCATCCACTGAGCCGCGTTGAGCTCGGCCTGCTGCCATGACGAAATCTGCGTCGGCTGCGGCGGCACCACCCGCGGCGGCATCTTGGCCACGTCTCTCCTCACGTACTCGCTCCCGGCTGGGCAGACCACTGCGCAGGGCGGAGCGGAACGCACACCTGGCGGAGGCATGGCCCGTGGACGCCGAGCCGCACCATGGTAGGGGTGCGTGGGCGACCGCAGTAGGGGGAAACGGAACAGCCGGCGGCGCGACGGCATTCGCGGCGGCCCCCACGTCACCTCCTACGCGCCGTCCAGGTGGATCGCCGTAGCGCCGTGGCCCACGACCTTCGCCGACCGGGCGGTGACCCGTTCGGCTTCGGTGAGCCGAGCCGAGCCGCGGTCGTTGCCTCGGTCGTCCGGTCTGCAGAGCGGGCCGGGAGCTGCTGATCCTCGACACCCGACTTCTGAAATCCGCCGACACGGTCGCCCCGAACCGATGGCCGACGCGCAGGACCAACTCGACGCGGGAGGGTACGTGTCGCGCCCCTCGTCTCCGAGGAGCGCGACACCGCGCCGGTCAGATGTCCCGGAAGATCTCGATCTGGGCGCCCACCGAGTTGAGGCGTTCCGCCAGTTCCTCGTAGCCGCGGTTGATGACGTAGACGTTGCGCAGGACCGACGTGCCCTCGGCCGCCATCATCGCCAGGAGGACGACCACCGCCGGGCGGAGGGCCGGCGGGCACATCATCTCCGCGGCGCGCCAGCGGGTGGGGCCCTCGACCAGGACGCGGTGCGGGTCCAGGAGTTGCAGGCGGCCGCCGAGGCGGTTCAGGTCCGTCAGGTAGATGGCGCGGTTGTCGTACACCCAGTCGTGGATCAGGGTCTGGCCCTGCGCCGCCGCGGCGATGGCCGCGAAGAAGGGGACGTTGTCGATGTTCAGCCCGGGGAAGGGCATCGGGTGGATCTTGTCGATCGGCGCTTCGAGCTTCGAGGGGCGGACGGTGAGGTCCACCAGCCGGGTGCGCCCGTTGTCGGCGGTGTACTCCGCCGAGCGGTCGTGGTCCAGGCCCATCTCCTCCAGGACCGCGAGCTCGATCTCCATGAACTCGATCGGGACCCGGCGGATGGTGAGCTCGGACTCGGTGACGACGGCCGCGGCCAGCAGGCTCATCGCCTCGACCGGGTCCTCGGAGGGGGAGTAGTCGACGTCCACGTCGATGTTCGGGACGCCGTGGACCGTCAGGGTGGTGGTGCCGACGCCGTCCACGCGGACGCCGAGCGCCTCCAGGAAGAAGCACAGGTCCTGGACCATGTAGTTGGAGGAGGCGTTGCGGATGACCGTGGTCCCGTCGTGCCGGGCGGCGGCCAGCAGCGCGTTCTCGGTGACGGTGTCCCCGCGCTCGGTCAGCACGATCGGGCGGTCCGGGGAGACCCCGGCCTCGACCTGGGCGTGGTAGATGCCCTCGGTCGCGGTGATGTCCAGGCCGAAGCGGCGCAGGGCGATCATGTGCGGCTCGATGGTGCGGGTGCCGAGGTCGCAGCCGCCCGCGTAGGGCAGCTTGAAGTGGTCCATCCGGTGGAGCAGGGGGCCCAGGAACATGATGATGCTCCGGGTCCGGCGGGCCGCGTCCGCGTCCATGGCGTCCATGTCGAGGCGGGCCGGCGGGACGAGCTCCAGGTCGATGCCGTCGTTGATCCAGCGGCTGCGGACGCCGATGGAGTTCAGGACCTCCAGGAGGCGGTAGACCTCCTCGATGCGGGCCACCCGGCGCAGCACCGTACGGCCCTTGTTGAGCAGGGAGGCGCACAGCAGGGCCACGCACGCGTTCTTGCTCGTCTTGACGTCGATCGCGCCCGACAGGCGGCGGCCGCCGACCACGCGCAGGTGCATCGGACCGGCGTAGCCCAGAGAGACGATCTCGCTGTCGAGGGCTTCCCCGATGCGCGCGATCATCTCAAGGCTGATGTTCTGGTTGCCGCGCTCGATCCGGTTCACGGCGCTCTGGCTGGTGCCGAGGGCGTCCGCGAGCTGACTCTGCGTCCAGCCGCGATGCTGACGGGCGTCACGGATGAGCTTGCCGATGCGTACGAGGTAGTCGTCTGCCATGACTGCACCGTATCTCAGATATGAGATTCCGCTCGCGCGGGGTACGCCATACGGGTGTTACCGACCGTCAGCTCCCATGGTGGGGCCGGAAGGCGCGTGGTGCGCGACGAGCCGGCCGAGCAGCCGGGTGAGCTGTTCCCGCTCGGGGGTGGACAAAGGGGACAGCAGCTCCTCCTGTGCGGCCGCGAGCAGTTGTTCCAGCCGGCGCAGCCGGCGCCGGCCGAGGGGGGTCAGGGTGACGACGTTGCGCCGTCGGTCGGCGGGGTCCGGGGTCCGCTCGACCAGTTCGCGCTCGGCGAGTTCGTTGATGACGGCGACCAGGTCGCTGCGGTGGATGCCGGTGCGGCCGCTCAGGTCCGCCTGGCTCGCCGGTCCGAACTCGTCCAGCGCGACCAGGGCCGCATAGTGCCATTTACGGGCATCTGCCCCACTCAGTCCCTCGGCCACGAGGCGTTGGGCGTGCGTCGAGGCCTGTGAGAGCAGCCGGCTGGGCAGGTCCCGCAGTCGCGCCGGGAGTGCGGACCGGTCGCCGTCGTCTGTGGTCATGGCGGGATCGTACCCCTTGCGTTGGTGCCACTAACGATCTAAATTCGTTCGTGACGCAAACGTTTGTGTCACGAACGAACTGGAGCGGGTCATGCCCACCATCGACGTACTCGACTCGACGATGTACTACGAGGAGCTCGGCGCCGGCGCGGGCGGCGTCCCCTTCGTCTTCCTGCACGGCAACCCGACCTCCTCCCACCTGTGGCGGGGCGTGCTGCCCCGGATCGGGGGCGGTGTCCGCGTCCTCGCCCCCGACCTCATCGGCATGGGCCGCTCGGGCAAGCCCGGCGGCGACTACCGCTTCGCCGACCACGCCCGCTACCTCGACGCCTGGTTCGACGCCCTGGGCCTCGAGGAGGCCGTCCTCGTCGGCCAGGACTGGGGCGGCGCGCTCGCCTTCGACCGGGCGGCCCGCCACCCCGGGCGGGTCCGGGGCCTGGCCTTCATGGAGACGATCCTGCGGCCGATGAGCTGGGCGCAGTTCCCGCCCGCCGCCCGCTCCCGCTTCGAGGCGCTGCGCACGCCGGCGGTGGGGGAGGAGATGGTCCTCGAACAGAACCTCTTCATCGAGGACGGCCTCGCCAGGACGATCCTGACCGGCTCCCTCGCCGAGGCCGACCACGCCGCCTACGCCGCCCCCTACCCCACCCCCGAGAGCCGGCTGCCGCTGCTCAGGTGGGCCCGCTCCATGCCGCTCGACGGCGAGCCGGCCGACGTCGTCGCCCGGGTGGAGGCGTACGACGCCTGGCTGGCCGACAGCCCCGAGGTGCCCAAGCTGCTGCTCACCTTCGACGGCTCGCCCACCTTGATGGTCGGCCCGCAGGAGGCCGACTGGTGCGCGCGGAACGTCTCGGCGCTGGAGAGCGCGTACTGCGGGGCCGCCGCCCATCTGTGCCCGGAGGACCGGCCCGAGGAGATCGCGGCGGCCGTCACGGCGTGGGCCGCGCGCCACGGCCTCGCGGGCTGAGCCACCGCGCCGGAGCCCGTTGCGGCGGGCCCCGCGAGCCGGGCGCCCCCGGAGCGCCGGCCGTCGCCGTCGCCCTCGCAGCCCTCAGTGACCGCAGGCGTGGTGGCGGCCCTTGCCGCCGTGGACCGCCGCGTACGAGGCCGGGCGCGGGCCCGGCGCCGCGCCGCGGGCCACCCGGGCCGAGGCCGCCCGCCCCGACTCCGCACCGGCGTCGTGCACGACACGGCCGCCGACCAGGGTCATCCGTACGCCCGTCCCGCTGATGTCGGCCACCGGACAGCGCGTCACGTCCCGGTCCAGCACCACCAGGTCCGCCGCCTTGCCCGCCTCCACGGTGCCGGTCAGCTCCTCCTGGCGTAGCTGCCACGCCGTTCCCGACGTGTGCATGCGCAGCACCGAGTCCCGGTTCAGGCCCTCGAGCTCCCGGTAGAGCTCGCCCTCCCCGGAGGCGCCCTGGCGGTCGATCGCCGTCCGCAGCTGGTTCCACACCTGGAGGGAGTCCACGGGCCAGTCGGAGCCGCCGGTCAGCCGCGCGCCCGCCTTCTCCAGGCTGCGCGCCGGATACATCCACCGGTGGCGCCGGGGCCCGATGTACGGGAGCAGCGCCTCCATCGTCCAGGTGTCCCGCGCCGCCCACTGGAGCTGCATGCACGCGGCGACGCCCAGCTGCGCGAAGCGCCGCAGGTCCGCCGGGTCCACGATCTGCAGGTGGGCGACCGCGTTGCGGGCGTCCTGGTGGCCCGTCACCCGCTTGGCGTACGCGTATCCGTCCAGAGCGGTGCGCACCGCCCGGTCGCCGAGCCCGTGGGCGTGCATCTGCCAGCCCGCCCGGTTGAAAGCGGCGCTCAGGCGGCCGTAGTCCGCGGCCGAGGTGTAGAGCTCGCCCCGGTTGGCGGTCGGCCTGCCGTTCCCGTCGAGGTACGGATCCAGCAGGGCGGCCGTCTGGGAGGGGTACTCGATGACCCCGTCCAGGAAGACCTTGATCATCCCGAACCGGAGCCCCTCCACCCCCTCGAACTCCCGCCGCAGGCCCCGCGCGTACGCGAGGGAGCCCGCCGGGTCCTTGGCCTGCTCCGCGTCCAGCCGGATCGCCGGCACGATCCGCTGCGGCAGCTTGCCCGCCGCCGAGAGGGCCTGGTACAGCTCCAGCTCGTGCCGTCCCACCAGGGCGTCCATCATCGTCGTGATCCCGGACGCGGCGGCCAGCTCCAGCACCCCGGCGCACGCCGCGACCAGTTCGGCCTGGGTGCGCTCCGGTATCCGCCGCTTCACCAGCCCCTGCGCGTCGTCCTTGAGCACGCCCGTCGGCTGTCCGTCCGGGCCCTTGACCACCTTGCCGCCGACCGGGTCGGGCGTGGCCGCCGTGATCCCGGCGATGTCCAGGGCCCGCCGGTTGGCCCACAGGTTGTGCCCGTCGCCGCCGACGAGGGCGATCGGCCGCCGGGTGGGGAGCGCGTCCAGCATCGAGTGGTGCGGGTTGGTGCCCGCGGGAAGCAGTCCGACCGGGTTCCAGTCCTCGACCACCAGCCAGCCGTCGGGTTCGGCGCCCGGGGCGCTGTCGGCGAGGAAGCCGGCCAGGATCTCCCGGAGCTGCTCCGGGGTGGTCTCCGCGCCGTCCAGGGAGGGGGACAGCGAGCGCTCGCCGGCGCCGAGCGGGTGGACGTGGCCGTCGTGGATGCCGCTCATCACGGTGTTGCCGCGGGCGTCGACCACCTCGGTGTCCCGGCCCGCGTGCCGGCGCATCGCCGCGTCGGTGCCGGTGTCCAGGATCTTCCCGTCACGGCCGACGGCGACGGCCCGCACGGGCCCCCGGTGCCCGGTCCCGGTGTACACCGAGGCGTTGTGGAGCACCAGGGCGGCCGCACCCCGCCCGCTGGCGCGGGCGGCGGCAGGGGCGGGAGCGGCGGGACCGGCGCCGGGAGCGGGAGCGGCGGCCGCGGCGGGCCCCGCGCCCAGCAGACCCGCCGCGCCCGCGGCTCCGGCCGCCGCGAGGAGCGTGCGACGGGACACGGGGGACGGACGGGACGCGGGGGACGGCGGGGGCGGGGTGGAGGAAGCAGACTGCATGGACACTCCAAAGATTCGGTGTGGCCAGGACGCTGTTTGATTAAGGGCTTAACCAGAAGCCGTCTCCGGCGACGAAATCCGTACGATGGCGCCGTGTTCACCCCCGCCCCCGACCCCGCCCCCGACCCCGCCCCCGGCCCCGGACCGGGCCCCGTACCGGCCGCGATGCCGCTGACCGCGTCCGCGCCCGCGCCTGCGTCCGGTCCGACCCTCGCCGACGTCGCGCGCGCCGCCGAGGTGTCCACCGCGACCGTCTCGCACGCGCTCAACGGCACCGGCCGCCTCGGCGAGTCCACCCGCCGCCGGGTGCGCGAGGTCGCGGGGGTCCTCGGCTACGGGGCACGGCGCGGCCCGAACACCCGCAGCATCGGCATCGCGGTGACCACGTACGCGGGGTTCGCCTGGGACTTCGCGGAGATCGCGTACTACTCCCGGCTGCTCGTCGCCGCCACCTCGGCGGCACACGCCCACGGCTACGCCCTGACCACGCTGCCCGCCGACCGGGGCGCCGATCCGCTGTGGCACACGCTGGCGGTCGACGGGATGCTGCTGCTCGACAGCCCGGCCGACGACCCGGTGCTGCGCGCGCTGCGGGCGCGGGGTCTGCCCGTGGTCTTCGACGGCCCCCCGGTCGATCCCCGTCCCGGGGACGTGTGGGTGGACAACGACCACACCGCCGCCGCCCGCGAGGTACTGGACCACCTCGAGGCCTCCGGCGCCCGGCGGATCGCACTGCACGCCGCCTTCGGCCGCGAGTCCTACACCGAGGCCGTCACCACGGCCTATGAACACTGGTGCGCCGAGCGGGGCCGGGCTCCGCTCGTGATTCCCTTCGACCCGGACGACGCGGCCGGACGCGCCTTCGATTCCGCGTTCGCGGGGCCGGAGCGCCCCGACGCCGTCTACTGCGTGTACGACCCGGGGGGCCGGCAGGTGCTGGCGGCCGCGGCGCGCCACGGCATCCGGATCCCCGGGGTGCGCGGCGGGCCGGGCGAGGACGGGCTGCTGGTGGTCTGTGCCAGCGAGGATCCGTCGTACGCCGAGAACGAACCCTCCGTGACCACCGTCACCTTCCACCCGGAGCGGATCGCCCGAGCGGCGGTCTCGTCCCTGGTCAAGCTGATCGAATCCGGACATGCGGAATCGCCTGGGCGGCTGACGGTACCGACGGCGCTGAGGGTACGTACCTCGTCCCGGCCCCCTCGCATGTACTAGAGTTATCTCGACATCGAGATATCTGCCCCGGACACACCGCAGCCGCCCCGCTGGTAAGGGTTACCTAACTTAGCCTCACCTCAGCGGATTGGCCAGAGTGCCTCGCGGCAGGATTGCGGTAATACGCGCGAATTCATGCATGAAGGAGACTGTCGTGTCGGCGAACAGCTTCGACGCCCGCAGCACGCTGCAGGTGGGCGACGAGTCGTACGAGATCTTCAAGCTGGACAAGGTCGAGGGCTCCGCCCGCCTTCCCTACAGCCTGAAGGTCCTGCTGGAGAACCTGCTCCGTACCGAGGACGGCGCGAACATCACCGCCGACCACATCCGGTCGCTCGGGAACTGGGACTCGCAGGCCCAGCCCAGCGAGGAGATCCAGTTCACGCCGGCCCGCGTGATCATGCAGGACTTCACCGGCGTTCCCTGCGTGGTGGACCTCGCCACCATGCGCGAGGCCGTCAAGGCCCTCGGCGGCGACGCCTCGAAGATCAACCCGCTGGCTCCGGCCGAGCTGGTCATCGACCACTCCGTGATCGCGGACAAGTTCGGCACCCCGGACGCGTTCCTGCAGAACGTGGAGCTGGAGTACGGCCGCAACAAGGAGCGCTACCAGTTCCTGCGCTGGGGCCAGACCGCCTTCGACGAGTTCAAGGTCGTCCCCCCGGGCACCGGCATCGTCCACCAGGTCAACATCGAGCACCTGGCCCGCACGGTCATGGTCCGAAACGGCCAGGCGTACCCCGACACCCTCGTCGGCACCGACTCGCACACCACCATGGTCAACGGCCTGGGCGTGCTGGGCTGGGGCGTCGGCGGCATCGAGGCCGAGGCCGCGATGCTCGGCCAGCCGGTCTCCATGCTGATCCCGCGCGTCGTCGGCTTCAAGCTGACCGGCGAGCTGCCGGCGGGCACCACCGCCACCGACCTGGTGCTGACCATCACCGAGATGCTCCGCAAGCACGGCGTCGTCGGCAAGTTCGTCGAGTTCTACGGTGAGGGCGTCGCCGCCACCTCGCTGGCGAACCGCGCCACCATCGGCAACATGTCGCCGGAGTTCGGCTCCACCGCCGCGATCTTCCCGATCGACGACGAGACCCTGAAGTACCTGCGCCTGACCGGCCGCGACGCCCAGCAGGTCGCGCTCGTCGAGGCGTACGCCAAGGAGCAGGGCCTGTGGCTGGACCCGGCCGCCGAGCCGGACTTCTCCGAGAAGCTGGAGCTCGACCTCTCCACGGTCGTCCCCTCCATCGCCGGCCCGAAGCGCCCGCAGGACCGCATCGTCCTGGCGAACGCCGCCCAGCAGTTCACGGTCGACGTACGCAACTACGTCAGCGACGACGAGGAGGCCGGCAAGGAGTCCTTCCCGGCGTCCGACGCCCCGGCGTCCTCCAACGGTGTGCCCACCAAGCCCACCCTGGTGACCCTGGCCGACGGCAGTTCCTTCGAGATCGACCACGGCGCCGTCACCGTCGCCGCGATCACCTCCTGCACCAACACCTCGAACCCCTACGTCATGGTCGCCGCGGCGCTCGTGGCCAAGAAGGCGGCCGAGAAGGGCCTGAGCCGCAAGCCCTGGGTCAAGACCACCCTGGCCCCCGGCTCGAAGGTCGTCACCGACTACTTCGACAAGGCCGGCCTGACCCCGTACCTGGACAAGATGGGCTTCAACCTCGTCGGGTACGGCTGCACCACCTGCATCGGCAACTCCGGTCCGCTGGACGAGGAGATCTCGAAGGCGATCAACGAGGCCGACCTCGCGGTCACCTCGGTGCTCTCGGGCAACCGCAACTTCGAGGGCCGCATCAACCCCGACGTCAAGATGAACTACCTGGCCTCCCCGCCGCTGGTCGTCGCGTACGCCATCGCGGGCTCCATGAAGGTGGACATCACCAAGGACGCGCTGGGCACCGACACCGACGGCAAGCCGGTCTTCCTCGCGGACATCTGGCCCTCCGAGGCCGAGGTCAACGACGTCGTGGCGAACGCCATCGGCGAGGACATGTTCAACAAGTCCTACCAGGACGTCTTCGCGGGCGACGCCCAGTGGCAGGCGCTGGAGATCCCGACCGGCAACACCTTCGAGTGGGACCCGCAGTCCACCTACGTGCGCAAGCCCCCCTACTTCGAGGGCATGACGATGGAGACCACCCCGGTCTCCGACATCGCCGGCGCCCGCGTGCTGGCGAAGCTGGGCGACTCGGTCACCACCGACCACATCTCCCCGGCCGGTGCGATCAAGGCCGACACCCCGGCCGGCAAGTACCTCACGGAGCACGGCGTCGAGCGCCGCGACTTCAACTCGTACGGTTCCCGCCGCGGCAACCACGAGGTCATGATCCGCGGCACCTTCGCCAACATCCGCCTCCGCAACCAGATCGCGGCCGGCACCGAGGGCGGCTTCACCCGCGACTTCACCGTCGAGGGCGCTCCGGTCGCCTTCATCTACGACGCCTCGCAGAACTACCAGGCCGCCGGCATCCCGCTGGTCATCCTGGCGGGCAAGGAGTACGGCTCGGGCTCGTCCCGCGACTGGGCGGCCAAGGGCACCGCGCTGCTCGGCGTCAAGGCCGTCATCGCGGAGTCCTACGAGCGCATCCACCGCTCGAACCTGATCGGCATGGGCGTCCTGCCCCTGCAGTTCCCCGAGGGCGCCACGGCGGCCTCCCTGGGCCTCACCGGCGAGGAGACCTTCGCCTTCACCGGTGTGGAGGAGCTGAACAACGGCACCACCCCGCGCACCGTCAAGGTGACCACCGACACGGGCGTGGAGTTCGACGCGGTCGTCCGCATCGACACCCCGGGTGAGGCGGACTACTACCGCAACGGCGGCATCATGCAGTACGTGCTCCGCAACCTCATCCGCGGCTAAGCACATATCAGCACCAAAGGGCCGTACCTCCGTTAAGGAGGTACGGCCCTTCCGTTTCTGCGGGCGGCTCCGACGGGTCAGGTCAGGTGACGGTGAGGTCTCAACTCGGAAAAGCCGGGGCTCAGACGTGCACATGATCTTGCTCACAGGAGCGGAAGTGGACTATACCTGTGCCCGTCCGGATCACCGCGAAACGAGCGGCCCCGGACGGGAGGACGGCGGGGACCTGCGGTGATGTCCGCATGCGCGGCAACAGCCGCACTTCCTACCTCCTTCACACTCCTGATGAAGGCGAGGACTTGAGCATGGGATCCACCTCCGCCCACGGCGAGAACAACAACGGTGACGGGCTCGGCCGCCGGGACCTGATCAAGCGCTCCGCGGCACTCGGCCTGATCGCCGTACCGACGATGAGCTTCCTGTCCGCGTGCGCCTCCGGCTCCGACGAGACGACCAAGGGCAACGAGTCCAAGGTGGCCGTCACCAAGGAGAACCCGTTCGGCGTCGCCAAGGGCGGCAAGCTCGACGTGGTGGTCTTCAAGGGCGGCTACGGCGACGACTACGCCAAGGCCTGGGAGGCGGCGTTCGACAAGAAGTGGGGCACCACCACCTCCCACCTCTCCACCCAGGAGATCACCTCCAAGCTGCAGCCGCGCTTCAACGGCGGCAACCCGCCGGACGTCGTCGACGACTCCGGCGCCCAGCAGATCAAGCTGGACGTGCTCGTGAAGGGCGGTCAGATCGCCGACCTCACCGCGGTGCTCGACGCCCCCTCCCTCGACGACCCGTCCAAGAAGGTCCGGGACACGCTGATGCCCGGGGCCGTCGAAGGCGGCATGGTCGGCGGCAAGTTCGTCGCCCTGCAGTACGTGTACACCGTCTGGGGCCTGTGGTACTCCGGCAAGCTCTTCAAGGAGAAGGGCTGGACCCCTCCGAAGACCTGGCCCGAGTTCATCGAGATCTGCAAGAAGGCCAAGGAAGCGGGCATCGGCGGCCTCGCGCACCAGGGCAAGTACCCGTACTACATCAACGTCGCCATCATGGACCTGATCGCCAAGAAGGGCGGCCTGGACGCCCTGAAGGCGATCGACAACCTGGAGCCGAACGCCTTCGCGAACAACCCGGTGGCGCTCGAGGCCGTCGAGGCGATCTACGACGTCGTCGAGAAGGACCTGCTGATGCCGGGCACCAACGGCCTGACGCACACCGAGTCCCAGACCCAGTGGAACGGGTACAAGGCCGCGTTCATCACCTCGGGCTCCTGGCTGGAGAACGAGCAGCTCAAGCAGACCCCGGACGACTTCGACATGCAGTTCCTGCCGATGCCGGTGCTGCCCGACAGCAAGCTTCCCTTCGAGGCCATCCGAGCCGGCGCCGGCGAGCCCTTCATCGTCCCGGAGAAGGCCGCCAACAAGGCCGGTGGCCTGGAGTTCCTCCGCTCGATGCTGTCGCGCGAATGGTCGACCCTCTTCGCCCAGCAGGCCAACTCCCTCACCGTCCTCAAGGACGGCGTGGACCCGGCGGTCAAGCTCCGCCCGGGCACGCAGTCGGCCGTGGCGGCGCTCAAGGCGGCCGGGGATAATACCTTCAACTACCGCTACGCGGACTGGTACAGCGAGATGGGCACGGAGCTCGAGAACGCGTCCAATGAGCTGATGGCGAAGCGCATCCAGCCCAAGGAATGGATCAAGCGGGCCCAGGCTGCGGTAGACAAGGCCACGAAGGACCCGAACGCCGCGAACAACAAGCGCAGCTGACGACCGCGTCCACCGGGCATCCGGAAACACCAGGGACGGACACCATGAGCCACGTAGCACACAGCAAGGGGCGGGGCGGCTTCATCGCCGGCTTCCTCATCCTGCCCCTCGCGCTGTACCTGACCTTCGTCATCTGGCCGTACATTCAGACGTTCGGCTACTCCTTCACCAACTGGACGGGTCAGTCACCGACCTTCGACTTCGTCGGGCTGGACAACTACTCGGCCCTGCTGAAGGACGAGGTCTTCCGCGGCGCGCTGCTGCACAACCTGCTGCTCCTGGTGTTCGTCCCGACGGTCACCATCCTGATCTCCCTGTTCTTCGCCTTCATGCTGAACGCCGGCGGGCGCGGCGGTGCGGGCGGCGTCCAGGGAGTGGCGGGCTCCGCCCTCTACAAGGTGATCTACTTCTTCCCGCAGGTCCTCTCCCTCGCCATCCTCGCGGTGCTCTTCGGAGCCGTGTACCGCAGCGACGAGGGAGGGCTGCTGAACGGTTTCCTCAGCAAACTGGGCCTCGTCGACCCGGCTCACCCCATCGAATGGCTCAACCAGCCCGACCTCGTCCTGTGGTGCCTGCTGCTCGTCGTCGTCTGGCACGGGGTCGGCTTCTACCTCGTCCTGTTTTCGGCGGCCATGCAGTCGGTTCCCAAGGACATCTACGAAGCCGCCCTGCTCGACGGCGCGGGGCGCGCCCAGACCTTCTTCAAGGTCACCCTGCCCCTGCTGTGGGATTCTGTGCAGACGTCCGCGGTCTATCTGGGAATCGCCGCGATGGACATGTTCGTCCTCGTGTCGACCATGACCTCGGGCCAGTTCGGCGGCGGACCGGACCACCACAGCGAGGTCATGGCGACGGTGCTGATGCGTAACTTCCTCTACTTCGGCAAGGCCGGTTACGCCTGCGCCATGGGGGTCGTCATGCTCGTCCTCACCCTGATCCTCTCCGCCATCACGCTGCGGGCCACTCGCCGCGAGCACGTCGAGTTCTAGCGGGAGACCACGATGACCACAGTGATCAAAGCACCGGGCGAGGCGGCAGCCGAGAAGCGCTCCGCCCGTTCCGGGGAGCCCCGCGGCCGCAAGGGGAGCGGCTCCGACGGAATGGTCCTCAACGTCTTCTCGCACGGCTTCCTGGCCGTGTGGGGGATATTGATCGTCCTTCCGCTGATCTGGCTGGTGCTCGGCTCGTTCAAGACCGATGTACAGATCGGCGAATCCGCCCTGAGCTGGCCGGCCAACTGGCACTTCGACGCCTTCCCCCGCGCCTGGAACAAGGGCATCGGGAGCTACTTCGCCAACACGCTGATCGTGATGGTGTTCTCGGTTCCGCTGACGATGCTGCTCGGCTCGATGGCCGCGTACGTCCTGGCCCGGTACCCCTTCAAGGGCAACCGGCCGATCTACTACTTCTTCGTCAGCGGGGCCATGTTCCCGGTCTTCCTGGCGCTCGTCCCGCTGTTCTTCATGGTGAAGCGGCTGGACATGCTGAACACGTACCAAGGTCTGATCCTGGTGTACGTGGCGTACTCGATGCCGTTCACCGTCTTCTTCATGCACTCGTTCTTCAGGACGCTGCCGACGGCCGTGCACGAGGCGGCCGTCATCGACGGGGCCTCCCACACCCGGATCTTCTTCCAGGTGATGATGCCGATGGCCAAGCCCGGCCTGATCAGCGTCGGGATATTCAATGTCCTGGGGCAGTGGAACCAGTACATCCTGCCGTCCGTGCTGATGCAGCCGCAGACGGGATCGGACCCCGAGCGCTACATGCTCACCCAGGGCCTGATCCAGCTGCAGTACCAGATGGGCTACGAGACGGACCTGCCGGTGCTGTTCGCCGGTGTGACCATCGCGATGATCCCGATGCTGGTGGTCTACCTGTCCTTCCAGCGGCAGATCCAGGCCGGCCTGACCTCCGCCACCCTCAAGTAGCGGCGAGGGCGGGGTCGGGCACCACCGACCAGCTGACCGCCGAGACGGAGGGGTCGAGAGAGAGGTTGCTGACGGCTTCCTCGAGCATCCGGCCCCCTTCGCCCTCGGCGGTCAGCAGCGCGGACACCGTCACCAGGCCGGCCTCCGGGCCGTCCTGGCTGCGGATCGAGCGCAGCTGGTAGCCCGGCCGGCCGAGCGCGTCGACCAGCCGGTGGCGGATGTGGGCCTCCTCCGCCTCCAGGCACACGGCCTCGAAGTGGAAGTCGGTGGCCACCTCCGCCCCGCCGCCCGGCTCGCGGTCCATGCGCCGGCCCAGCGGGCGCAGCAGGAGGTTGGCTCCCACCACGCCCGCCGTGCCGAAGGCCGCCAGGACGAACATCCCGGTGCCGGCCAGACACCCCACGGCCGCCGAGCACCACAGGGTGGCGGCGGTGTTCAGGCCCCGCACGCTCATCCCGTCGCGCATGATCACGCCCGCGCCGAGGAAGCCGATCCCCGAGACGATCTGGGCGGCGACCCGCGAGCCGTCGTACTGGACCTGCGAGACCTCGCTCATGAACCCGTACTGCGAGAGCAGCACGAAGAGCGCGGCGCCGCCCGCCACCAGGGCGTTGGTCCGCAGGCCCGCCATGCGGGCCCGCCACTGCCGTTCCAGGCCGATGGCCGCCCCGAACCCCAGCGCCGCGGCCAGGTGCCCGGCCATCTCCCATTCGGTGAGACGCATCGGCCCCTCCGTTCCTCTCGTGCCGCGCGCTTCCCGCGCGGCTGCCTACAGCCAGCTGTCGAACTTGCGGATGTACACGGTCTTCAGCAGCTGCGTGAGGGCGCAGTACGCGAGCAGTACGCCGATCAGCCACGGGAAGTAGCTCGCCGGCAGGGCCACGAAGCCCAGCGACTCGGCCAGCGGCGAGAAGGGCAGGTAGAGCCCGGTCAGGACCGCGAGGACGGTCATCACCATGACCGGCCAGGACGCCCGCGACTGGATGAAGGGGATCTTGCGGGTGCGGATCATGTGGACGATCAGGGTCTGCGAGAGCAGGCCCTCGACGAACCAGCCGGACTGGAAGAGCGCCTGGCTCGCCTCGCTGTCGGCGGCGAACACGTTCCACATGATCACGAACATCGCGATGTCGAAGATCGAGCTGATGGGGCCGATGCAGACCATGAACCGGCCGATGCCCTTGGCGTCCCAGTTGCGGGGCTTGCGCAGGTACTCCTCGTCCATCCGGTCCCACGGCGTGGCCAGCTGCGCGATGTCGTAGACCAGGTTCTGCACCAGCAGCATGATCGCCAGCATGGGCTGGAACGGGATGAAGGCGCTCGCCACCAGCACGGAGAAGACGTTGCCGAAGTTCGAGCTGGCCGTCATCTTGATGTACTTGATGGTGTTGCCGAAGGTGGTCCGGCCCTGGATCACGCCCTGCTCCAGGACGGTCAGGTCCTTCTCCAGCAGGATGATGTCCGCCGACTCCTTGGCGATGTCGACGGCGGTGTCGACCGAGATGCCGACGTCCGCGTCGCGCAGCGCGGCGGCGTCGTTGATGCCGTCCCCGAGGAAGCCGACCGTGTGGCCGCCGGCCTGAAGCGCCCGGACGATACGGGCCTTCTGGACCGGGTTGACCTTGGCGAAGACCGTCGTACGGGCTGCCAGCGCGCGCAGCTCCGTGTCGTCCAGTGCGTCGAGCTCGCCGCCCAGGACCACCTGGCCCACGTCGATGCCGACGTCCGAGCAGACCCGGGCCGCCACCAGTTCGTTGTCGCCGGTGACGACCTTGACCGCGATGCCCTTGTCGGCGAGGCCCCGCAGGGCGGCGGCGGCGTCGGCCTTCGGCGGGTCGAGGAAGGCGAGGAAGCCGACCAGGGTCAGCTGGTCCTCGTCCGCGACGCCGTAGGTGTCGCGGGGAGCGGCGACCGTGCGCGTGGCCACGGCGAGGACGCGCAGGCCCTGGCGGTTGTTCTCCTCGGCGATGCGGGTGGCGTGCCACCGCAGCTGCTCGGTCAGCTCGACCTTCCGGCCGCGGTCCCTCATGTGGGTGCAGAGGTCGAGGACCTCCTCGACCGCACCCTTGGTGATCATGATGTGTTCGGGGCGGCCGACGCCGCCCACGATGCTGTTGCGGTTGAGGACCACGGACATCCGGCGCCGGGCGAAGTCGAAGGGGATCTCGTCGACCATCGAGAACCGGGCATCGACGACAACCTCCTCGGCCTCGCCCACGCGGTCGATGACCGCCTGGTCCATCAGGTTCTTCAGGCCCGTCTGGAAGTGCGCGTTGAGGTAGCCGTACTCCAGGACCTCGTCGTCCTCGTGGCCGTGCACGTCCAGGTAGCGGTCCAGGACGATCCGGTCCTCGGTGAGGGTGCCGGTCTTGTCCGTGCAGAGCACGTCCATCGCGCCCAGGTTCTGGATCGCGTTGAGCCGCTTGACGACGACCTTGCGCTTGGCCATGGCGACGGCGCCGCGCGCCAGGTTGGCGGAGACCACCATCGGCAGCATCTCGGGCGTCAGGCCGACCGCCACGGCGATGCCGAGGAGGAAGGCCGCGTTCCAGTCGCCCTTGGTGAACCCGTTGATCATGAAGACGACGGGGACCATCACCAGCATGAAGCGGATCAGCAGGAAGCTGACCTTGCGCACGCCGGTGTCGAAGTTGGTCTGCGGACGCTCGCCGACCAGCGAGCCGGCCATGGAGCCGAAGTAGGTGTCGGCGCCGGTGGCGACGACGACTCCGGTGGCGGTGCCCGAGGTCACCGACGTCCCCATCAGGCAGAGGTTGTCGGCCTCGACCGGGTCGGTGGTCTCGAACTGCCCGAGGTCCTCCGTCCGGGTGTCGGCCTTGGCGACCGGCAGGGACTCGCCCGACAGGGCGGCCTGGCCGACCATCAGGTCCTTGGACGTGATGAGCCGCAGGTCCGCCGGGATCAGGTCGCCGGCGGCCAGCTTGACCACGTCGCCGGGGACCACCTGGTCCATCGGGATCTCGAAGGTGGTCGGGCCGGAGCCGCTGCCGGCCCGGCGCTGCACCGCGCACGTGGTGGTGACGAGCTTCTTCAGCGCGTCGGCGGCCCGGCCCGAGCGGTACTCCTGCCAGAAGCGCAGCAGTCCGCTGATCCCGACCATCACCGAGAGGATGATGACGCCGGGGTCGGACGGGTCCTGCCAGTACATGACGGCGGCCAGGAAGACCAGGACCCCGATGAAGGGGTTCGCGTAGGCCTTGGCGAGCTGGGCCCACCAGCGGGGGGCGCGCTCCTGGGCGATGACGTTCGCACCGCCGCGCTCCAGGCGCAGCGAGGCCTCGGTGTGCGTGAGGCCGTTGCGGGTGGCGGACAGGTCCTGGAGGGCCTGGGGGCCGGGGCGGGCGCTGAGCTCGACGAGCCGTTCGCCGGCGATCCGGGTGCGCGCCTGGAGTTCGGCGGCCCTGCGCTCGCGGCGGGCCCGGCCCGGGGGTGCGAGCTTCGAGGGGGAACGGGGGGTGAGCATGGTCATGACGATGTCCTCCCTCCACGGGATCCGGGCAGCGCGGAGCCGAGCGGTCACGTGGAGTGGTCATGGGTCGGCGCGGGGCGGCGCGTCAGGCCGCGGGGTGCGCCGGCGGGCATGGGTGTCGCGCGCCGGACCGGGGTGCCGGGTGGCGCGGAAGGGGGGAGAAGGAGCTATGCGGGAGCGTACGGGGGCAGTGCGGAGCCGCGGCCGTACGCACGCGGAGGAAGACCGGCCCGTCGGTGACGGTCAGCCGCAGAGAGCGCCGCAAGGACTTCGATCGGGACTCATCCCGAACACCTCCTTGCGTAGCGCTGTCATGACGGAGGCGCCCGATCCGGCCGTGAAGACCGTGGAAGATCGACGCCTCAGCGACCGTAGCACGACACGGATGGATGTTTCTCTCATACTTATGGCCGGTAGTGACCGATTCGTGCTGCGTCGGCCTCTTGACGTCTTGAGGCGCAAAGGCTCGACTTAAGGTTCACAAGTTGGAGAGACGCCGGGGTCTCGGAGTACGCAGTCACCGACGGTCCCGGCCGGGGGGCGACGGCTTGCCGTTGCTTATGGGCAGGAGTGGATGAGTCGTGCAGACTCCCGGATCGCAGTCTTCACTGCATCGCGCGAATCTGGAGCGCGTCGTACGGGCGGTGCGGCTCGCGGGTTCGCTGACCCAGGCGGAGATCGCCCGGACCACCGGACTCTCGGCGGCCACGGTCTCGAACATCGTCCGGGAGCTCAAGGAGGCCGGGACGGTCGAGGTCACGGACACCTCGGCCGGCGGCCGCCGGGCGCGCAGCGTCTCGCTCAGCGGTGACGCGGGCATCGTGATCGGCGTGGACTTCGGTCATACGCACCTGCGGGTCGCCGTCGGCAACCTCGCCCACCAGGTGCTGGCCGAGGAGTCGGAGCCGCTGGACGTGGACGCCTCCTGGGTGGAGGGGTTCGACCGGGCCGAGGCCCTGGTCGGGCGGCTCATCGAGGGCATCGGGGTGGGCCTGGACAAGGTGATCGGCGTCGGGCTCGGCGTCCCGGGCCCCATCGACGTGGAATCCGGCACCCTGGGCTCCACGGCGATCCTGCCGGGCTGGGCCGGGATCAACCCGCGCCAGGAGCTCTCCCGGCGCCTGGGCGTGCCCGTGTACGTGGACAACGACGCGAACCTCGGAGCGCTGGGTGAACTCGTCTGGGGGAGCGGGCGCGGAGTGAAGGACCTGGCGTACATCAAGGTCGCCAGCGGCGTCGGTGCGGGGCTGGTGATCAACGGCCAGATCTACCGCGGACCCGGCGGCACCGCCGGCGAGATCGGACACATCACCCTGGACGAGTCGGGCCCCGTCTGCCGCTGCGGCAACCGCGGCTGCCTGGAGACCTTCGCCGCCGCCCGGTACGTGCTGCCGCTCCTCCAGAGCAGCCACGGACCGGAGTTGACGATGGAGCGGGTGGTCGAGCTGGCCCGGGGCGGGGACCCCGGCTGCCGCCGGGTCATCACGGACGTGGGCCGTCACATCGGCAGCGGCGTGGCCAGTCTGTGCAACCTCCTGAACCCCAGCCGGGTGGTCCTGGGAGGCTCGCTCGCCGACGCCGGTGAACTGGTCCTGGCGCCCATCCGTGAATCGGTGGGGAGGTACGCGATCCCCAGCGCGGCCCGCCAACTGTCGGTGCTGACCGGGTCCCTGGGCGGGCGCGCGGAGGTGCTGGGGGCCCTGGCCCTCGTACTGAGCGAGATGGGCGATTCGACGCTTTTGGCAGAAAATAGCAGTGGGGTGCGAGCTCCAGCCCTCTTGTCTTCAGTTAGATAACGGATGGCACCGTTGTCATCTCGTTAAGGATTCACTCCTTGACGGCAAACTTGCGGCCGGGGTTGACTCACATCCACCTCGGCCGCAGTGTTGCGGCCTCGTCAGGGAGGTTCAAGTAATGAACACGCGTATGCGCAGAGCCGCCGTAGCCGTCGCCGCCAGCGCCATGGCCGTCTCGCTCGCCGCTTGTGGCAGTGCGAAGGAGTCCGGCGACAAGAAGGACTCCTCCGCCGCCGTCAACGGCAGCGCGATCAAGGTCGGTCTGCTCCTGCCGGAGAACCAGACCGCGCGTTACGAGAAGTTCGACAAGCCGCTCATCGAGAAGGCCGTCGCCGATCTGACCGCCGGCAAGGGCGAGGTCGTCTACGCCAACGCCAAGCAGGACGCGACCACGCAGAACTCGCAGGTCGACACGATGATCACCAACAAGGTGAACGTCCTGATCATCGACGCGGTGGACTCCAAGGCCATCGCGGGCTCGGTCAAGAAGGCCAAGGAGGCCGGCATCCCGGTCGTGGCCTACGACCGACTGGCCGAGGGCCCGATCGACGCCTACACCTCCTTCGACAACGAAGAGGTCGGCAAGGTCCAGGGCAAGGCGCTCCTCGAGGCGCTGGGCGACAAGGCCAAGGACGGCCAGATCGTCATGATGAACGGCTCGGTCACCGACCCGAACGCCAAGCTGTTCAAGCAGGGCGCGCACTCCGTCCTCGACGGCAAGGTGAACGTCGCCAAGGAGTACGACACCGTCGAGTGGAAGCCGGAGAACGCCAACACCAACATGGCGGCCGCGCTCTCCGCCGTCGGCAAGGACAAGATCGTCGGCGTCTACTCCGCCAATGACGGCATGGCGGGCGGCATCATCACCGCCCTCAAGGCGGCCAACCTGTCCCCCCTGCCCCCGGTCACGGGCCAGGACGCCGAACTCGCCGGTGTGCAGCGGATCGTCGCGGGCGAGCAGTTCATGAGCGTCTACAAGCCGTACGCCCCCGAGGCCGAGGCCGCCGCGAAGATGGCCGTCGCCCTCGCCAAGGGTGACCCCATCGCGACCACGGCCACCGCCAAGGTCGACAGCCCCACCACCAAGGGCGTTCCCTCCCTGCTGATCCCGGTGATCTCGCTGACCAAGGCGAACATCAAGGACACCGTCATCCGGGACAACGTCTACACGGCCGACGAGATCTGCTCCGACAAGTACGCGGCCGCCTGCGCCACCCTCGGCCTGAAGTAAGGCCCCCCGCCGCACTCGGCCCCGCCGAGCCGGCCCCCCTTTCCTGTCCGGCGTTCCCGCCTCCATCCCGCCACCGGCGGGGCGCCGGACAGAAACGTTTCTCTTCCCAACCCCCGTGGTCCTGCTCTTTTGCACGACATCCCCGCCGGTCAGGCGGCAAGGAGATGGTTCATGTGTCCGCTGCGCCCGTACTGGCGTTGCGAGGGGTCTCGAAGCGGTTCGGCGCCGTTCAGGCCCTCACCGACGTAGAACTCGAGATCCACGCCGGCGAGGTGGTCGCCCTCGTCGGCGACAACGGCGCCGGTAAGTCCACGCTGGTCAAGACGATCGCCGGCGTGCACCCCATCGATGACGGAGTCATCGAGTGGGAGGGGCGCCCGGTGTCGATCACCAAGCCCCACGATGCCCAGAACCTGGGCATCGCGACGGTCTACCAGGACCTCGCGCTGTGCGACAACATCGATGTCGTCGGCAACCTCTTCCTCGGCCGCGAACTCAAGCGGCGCGGCATCCTCGACGAGGTGGAGATGGAGCGGCGCGCCCGCGAGCTCCTGACCACCCTGTCGATCCGCATCCCCAGCGTCCGCATCCCCATCGCCTCGCTCTCCGGCGGCCAGCGCCAGACCGTGGCGATCGCCCGCTCCATGCTGGGCGAGCCCCAGCTCGTCATCCTCGACGAGCCCACGGCCGCCCTCGGCGTCGAGCAGACCGCGCAGGTCCTGGACCTGGTGGAGCGGCTGCGCGAGCGCGGCCACGCGGTCATCCTCATCAGCCACAACATGGCCGATGTGAAGGCCGTCGCCGACAAGGTGGCGGTACTGCGGCTGGGCCGCAACAACGGCGTCTTCTCCGTGAAGGACACCTCGCAGGAAGAGATCATCTCCGCCATCACCGGGGCCACGGACAACGCCGTGACCCGCCGGGCGGCCCGTACCGGGGAGGCCCGCAAGTGAGCACCAACAAGCATGCAGCCGGTCCGCTGGGCAAGCGCCCGGCAGGTCACGCGCAGCACGTCGACCCGGTCAACCCGGCCGCCGCGCACGACGCCATCCCGGCCGTCGACCCCCGGCTGCTCGTCCGCGAGCAGGGCCTCGCCGGATACGTGAGCGAGTTCGGCCGCAAGCTCAAGTCCGGCGACCTGGGCTCCGTGCCCGTCGTCCTCGGCCTGATCATCATCTGGAGCATCTTCCAGGGCCTGAACTCGAACTTCCTCGGCGCCGAGAACCTCACCAACATCGCGATCACGATGACGGCCACCGGCATGATCGCGGTCGGCATCATCTTCGTCCTGCTGCTCGGCGAGATCGACCTCTCGGTCGGTTCGGTCAGTGGTGTCTCGGGTGCGATCGTGGCCGTTCTCGCCGTCACCCACGGCGTCAACGAATGGCTGGCCATACTGGCGGCGGTCGCGGGAGGCGCCCTGATCGGCTCCATCCACGGCTTCTTCTTCGCCAAGATCGGCGCCCCGGCCTTCGCCGTCACCCTCTCGGGCCTGCTCTTCTGGTCCGGCGCGATGCTGCAGATCCTCGGCAGCAACGGCACGATCAACCTCGACTCCGAGGGCGTGGTCGGCCAGCTGACCACCTACTTCTTCTCGGACGTGGCCGTCGGCTACGGGCTCGCCGCCCTCGCCGTGGTCGGGTACTTCTTCGCGACGTTCTTCGACGCGCGCCGCCGCGCGGCCGCCGGGGTCCCCTCCCGCCCGGTCGGCGAGATCGTGCTGCGCACCGCGCTGCTCGCGGTGTTCACCTTCGGCCCCGCGGTCGTGTTCAACCAGTACAAGGGCCTGCCGCTCGCGGTGGTGCTCTTCCTGCTGGCCCTGGTCGCCACGGACTTCCTCCTGCGGCGCACCTCCTTCGGCCGCCAGGTCTTCGCCCTCGGCGGCAGCGTCGAGGCCTCCCGGCGTGCCGGCATCAACGTCAACCGGGTCCGGATCACGGTCTTCTCGATCGCCGGTACCTTCGCGGCGATCGGCGGCCTCTTCTGGGCCTCCAAGATCGCGGCGGCCAACCAGAGCGCCGGCGCCGGCGACCTGCTGATGAACGTCATCGCGGCGGCCGTCATCGGCGGCACCAGCCTCTTCGGCGGACGCGGCCGGACCTGGAACGCCCTCCTGGGCGTCATGGTCATCACGTCCATCCAGTACGGTCTGGCCCTGGAGGGAATCGCGACGCCGATCCAGTACATGATCACGGGCGCCGTGCTGCTCGCCACCGTGGTGATCGACTCGGTCACCCGCAAGACGCAGAAGACGGCCGGACGCGCCTGATCCGGTGATCGGCGGATGAACCGGCGGTAAGAACCGTCACAGTGCCCGGTGCCACTTCGTGTGGTGCCGGGCACCTGTGCGTAGATACATACGTACGTCTGTGCGGGTATGAGCCCGTTTGGTGGGTGTGGCTGCGTGCATACGTGTACAGGTATGACAAAGGCGTGACCGGACCGGGACCGCCCGATGATGCCCGCCGCGAGCGGAACATTAGACTCGACAGACCAGCAAGCAACTGCAAGGAGGCACGGGTGCTGCTGCCCCGCATCAAGGGACCGCGCGATCTGGACCGGCTCAGCCAGGAGGAGCTCGACCAGCTCGCCGCCGAGATCAGGTCCTTCCTCGTCGACGCCGTCTCCAAGACCGGCGGGCACCTCGGCCCCAACCTCGGTGTCGTCGAGCTGACGATCGCCCTGCACCGGGTCTTCGACTCGCCGAAGGACAAGGTCCTCTTCGACACCGGCCACCAGGCCTACGTCCACAAGCTGCTCACCGGCCGTCAGGACTTCGGCGGGCTGCGCACCAAGGGCGGCCTCTCCGGCTACCCCTCGCGCGCCGAGTCCGAGCACGACGTGATCGAGAACTCGCACGCCTCCACCGTGCTGGGCTGGGCCGACGGCATCGCCAAGGCCAACGAGGTGCTCGGCAAGGAGGACCACCACGTCGCCGCGGTCATCGGCGACGGCGCCCTCACCGGCGGCATGGCCTGGGAGGCGCTGAACAACATCGCCGCCGCCAAGGACCGCCCGCTGGTGATCGTCGTCAACGACAACGAGCGCTCGTACGGCCCCACCATCGGCGGCCTCGCCAACCACCTCGCCACCCTGCGCACCACGGACGGCTACGAACGCTTCCTGGCCCGCGGCAAGGACCTCCTGGAGCGCACCCCGGTCGTCGGGAAGCCGCTCTACGAGACCCTGCACGGCGCCAAGAAGGGCCTCAAGGACTTCATCGCCCCGCAGGGCATGTTCGAGGACCTGGGCCTGAAGTACATCGGGCCCATCGACGGCCACGACATCGAGGCCCTGGAATCGGCCCTGCAGCGCGCCAAGCGCTTCAGCGGACCGGTCATCGTCCACTGCCTCACCCAGAAGGGCCGCGGCTACGAGCCGGCCGTCCAGGACGAGGCGGACCGCTTCCACGCGGTCGGCGTCATCCACCCGGACACCGGTCTGCCCGTCAGCACCGACGCAGCCAGCTGGACTTCCGTCTTCGCCGACGAGATGGTCAAGCTCGGCAGGGAGCGCAAGGACATCGTCGCGATCACCGCGGCCATGCTCCAGCCGGTCGGCCTGAAGAAGTTCGCCGACGCCTACCCGGACCGGATCTTCGACGTCGGCATCGCCGAGCAGCACGGCGCCACCTCGGCGGCGGGCCTGGCCACCGGCGGCGCCCATCCGGTCTTCGCGGTGTACGCCACCTTCCTCAACCGCGCCTTCGACCAGGTCCTGATGGACGTGGCCCTGCACAAGTGCGGAGTCACCTTCGTCCTGGACCGCGCCGGCGTCACCGGCACCGACGGCGCCTCCCACAACGGCATGTGGGACATGTCCATCCTCCAGGTCGTCCCGGGCCTGCGCCTGGCCGCCCCGCGCGACGCGGAGCAGCTGCGCGCCCAGCTGAACGAGGCCGTCCTGGTGAAGGACGCGCCGACCGTGGTGCGCTTCTCCAAGGGTGTCGTCGGCCCGGCCGTTCCGGCCGTCGGCAAGATCGGCGGCATGGACGTGCTGCGCGCCCCGGGAGCCGAGGTCACCCGTCCGGACGTACTGCTCGTCTCGGTCGGCGCACTCGCCCCGATGTGCCTGGACATCGCCGATCTCCTCGACAGGCAGGGCATCTCCACCACCGTGGTCGACCCCCGCTGGGTCAAGCCGGTGGACGAGGCCCTGGCCCCGCTCGCCGACCGCCACCGCGTGGTCGTCACCGTCGAGGACAACAGCCGTGCGGGCGGCGTGGGATCCGCCGTCGCGCAGGCACTGCGGGACGCGGGGGTCGACGTACCGCTGCGGGACTTCGGCATTCCGCAGCGCTTCCTGGACCACGCGACCCGTAAGGAGGTCATGGCCGAGATCGGTCTGACCGCCCCGGACATCGCGCGGCAGGTCACCGGCCTGGTGGCCAAGCTCGACGGGCGCTACGACAGCGAGCCGGCCGCCGCCGTCGACTGACCGGCGCCTGATCATCTGCGGTTGCACACGACGGGCCGGGAGGGTCACCCTTGGGGGGTGGGCCTTCCGGCCCGTTTCGTTTCGACGAGCTGGTTCCCTGTGGTTCGATGCGGTCTCTCCTGTGAGGTGCGTCGGTGAGTACGAATCCGAATCTCAAAAGCCCCTTCCGTACCAAATCGGTCGAGCAGTCCATCCTCGACACCGAGGAGCCGGAACACGGGCTCAAGAAGTCGCTCTCCGCCTGGGACCTGATGGTCTTCGGCGTCGGTGTCATCATCGGCACCGGCATCTTCGTCCTCACCGGCAAGGTCGCCAAGGAGAATGCCGGGCCCGCCACCGCCCTCGCGTTCGTCGCGGCCGGTGTGGTGTGCGCGCTCGCGGCCCTCTGCTACGCCGAGTTCGCCTCGACCGTGCCGGTGGCCGGATCCGCGTACACCTTCTCGTACGCCTCGATCGGAGAGCTCCCCGCCTGGATCATCGGCTGGGACCTGGTGCTGGAGTTCGCGCTCGGCACCGCCGTCGTCGCCGTCGGCTGGTCGGGCTACGTCCGCTCGCTGCTGGACAACGCGGGGCTCCATCTGCCCGCCTCGCTCGAAGGGCCCGACGTGCCGGGCGGCCACTTCGACCTGCTGGCCTTCATCCTGGTCCTGGTCCTCACGGCGATCCTCGTCATCGGCGTGAAGCTCTCCGCCCGGATCACGGCGGTCGTCGTCGCGATCAAGGTCACGGTGGTGCTCATCGTGATCATCGCCGGAATGTTCTTCATCAACACGGACAACTACAAGCCGTTCGTCCCGCCGGCCCAGCCCCAGACCGGCGGCTCCGGGCTGGACGCCCCCCTGGTCCAGCTCATCTTCGGCTACGAGCCCACCAACTTCGGCGTCATGGGCATCTTCACCGCCGCCTCCGTCGTCTTCTTCGCCTTCATCGGCTTCGACGTGGTGGCCACCGCCGCCGAGGAGACCAAGCTGCCGCAGCGGGACATGCCGCGCGGCATCCTCGGGTCGCTGATCATCTGCACCGTGCTCTACGTGGCGGTCTCGATCGTGGTGACCGGCATGCAGCACTACACGGAGCTCTCCGTCAGCGCGCCCCTGGCCGACGCCTTCAAATCCGCGGGGCATCCGGTCTACGGAGGCATCATCAGCTTCGGCGCGGCGGTGGGCCTGATCACGGTCTGCATGATCCTGCTGCTCGGCCAGACCAGGGTGTTCTTCGCGATGAGCCGCGACGGACTGCTGCCGCGCTTCTTCTCGCGGACCCACCCGAAGTTCCGTACGCCCTACCGGCCGACGATCCTGCTCGGCGTGATCATCGCGATCGTCTCCGGGTTCACCAGCATCAACGAACTGGCGACCCTGGTGAACATCGGCACGCTCTTCGCCTTCGTCGTCGTGGCGTTCGGCGTGATGATCCTGCGCCGCACCCGGCCCGACCTGCACCGGTCCTTCCGCACCCCGTGGGTGCCGGTGGTGCCCATCCTGTCGATCGCCGCGTCGGTCTGGCTGATGCTCAACCTGCCGGCCGAGACCTGGCTGCGCTTCGTGATCTGGATGGCCGTCGGCATCGTCGTCTACTTCCTCTACGGCAGGAAGCACAGCCGGCTGGGGCGGGGCGAGGGCATGACGGCCAACCCGGCGCGCGAGGGCCGCTGAGCGCCCCCCCGAGGGCCTTCCCGCGCGCGTGGGAGAACGCGGTGGTCCCGGAGCCTGGACCGGCTCCGGGACTGCGCTCCGCGACCCGTCAGCCGCCGGTGGCGGGGGACTTCTTGGCCGCGGGCGGGATCGGCCGGTCGTTGCGCAGGGCCTCCCACAGCTGGCCGGCCTGCGGCTCCGCGACGATGACGCGGTTCGGGTCCACCTTGTCGTAGGCGACCGGCATCATGATCGTCTCCATGGTGTCCGGATCCACGCCCTTCATGCTCTGGGCGAAGTCCGAGAGGCCCCCCAGCGAGCCGAGTTGCGCGTCGGTGGTCAGTGACTTGGTCCCGGCGTCGGCGAGCTTGTAGAGCCGGGCCGGGTTCCCGAGGGCGTCCTGCTTCTTGATCTCCGCCAGCATCGCCATCATGAACTGCTGCTGCAGGCCTATGCGCCCGAGGTCGCTGCCGTCGCCGTAGCCGTACCGGGTGCGGACGAACTTGAGCGCTTCCGTGCCGTTGAGGCGGTGGGTGCCGGCGTCCAGCCGCAGACCGCCCTTCCCGCCGCTGATCGGCTTGTCGAGGGTGACGGTCACCCCGCCGAGCGCGTCCACCAGGCCCTTGAACCCGGCGAAGTCCACCTCGACGAAGTGGTCGACGCGGATGCCCGACATCTGTTCGACGGTCTTGACCACGCAGGCGGGGCCGGCGAGGGAGTAGACGGAGTTGAACATGACCCGGTTCGCGCCCCCCACCGCCTTGCCGTCGGCGTCCTTGCACTCGGGCCGGGTCACGAGGGTGTCGCGCGGGATGCTCACGGCGGTGGCCTTCTGGCGGCCCTCGGGGACGTGCACGAGCATCGCCGTGTCCGAGCGGGCGCCGCTGACGTCGCCGTGGTCGAGCTCGGCGTTGGCGCCCGCGCGCGAGTCGGAACCGATGACGAGGATGTTCTGCGCGTTCGGGGCGACCTTCGCGGGCCGGTTGTCCACACCGATCGCCTGATCCAGGTCGACGCTGTCGATGTTGCCGTTGAGGTGGCTGTACGCCCACCAGCCGGCGCCGCCGGCCATGAGCAGCAGGGCGAGCAGCGTCAGGGAGACGATGAGGAACACCCGCTTCCTACGGCTGCCTCTGCGCGGGGCCTTACGGGAACGCGGCGTTTCGTCGGTTGCCTGAGTCATGCCGTTGGTGTCCTCTGATCCCGGGTGGCGGCGGTCGTGAGATGGTGCCCGCCGTCGAGTGGGAGGCGCGGGCGGCCGGTCTGTACGTGCGGCGGACCCGGAGCCGGGTGGTGAGATCGCCCGCGCGGCGTGCTGCCGGGGCCACTATAGGCAAACGTGTACGTCGAACGGGAGTGCCCGAAAACAGCTGCCCGTCCGTGAAGGGTCCACGGACGGGCAGCCGGATGCGCCGGGGTGCGGCGCTGGAGCGTTACGCGGGAACGCTGGCCACGCCCGGGGCCAGGAACTTCTTGCCGTTCACGCGCTCCGAGACGCCTTCGCGGTCCAGGTACGGCGTGACGCCGCCCAGGTGGAAGGGCCAGCCGGCGCCCGTGATGAGGCAGAGGTCGATGTCCTGGGCCTCGGCCACGACACCCTCCTCGAGCATCAGGCCGATCTCCTGCGCGACCGCGTCCAGGACGCGGTCGCGGACCTGCTCCTCGGTCAGGACGGTGTCGCCCTGGACGAGGAGCGCGGCGACCTCGGGGTCGAGCTCCGGCTTGAAACCGTTCTCCGCCTTGTAGACGTAGAAGCCGCGCTTGCCGGCCTTGACCACGGCGGCCAGGTTCGGCGAGACGGTGAAGCGCTCCGGGAAGGCGCGGTTCAGGGTCTCGGAGACGTGCAGACCGATCGCCGGGCCCACGAGCTCGAGGAGCACCAGCGGGGACATCGGCAGACCGAGCGGCTCGATGGCCTTCTCGGCGGTGACCACCGGGGTGCCCTCGTCGATGACGTTCTGGATCTCGCCCATGAAGCGGGTCAGGATGCGGTTCACGACGAACGCCGGGGCGTCCTTGGTGAGGACCGCGGTCTTCTTCAGCTTCCGTGCGACGCCGAAGGCCGTGGCCAGCGAGGCGTCGTCGGTCTGCTCGCCGCGGACGATCTCCAGCAGCGGGAGGATCGCGACCGGGTTGAAGAAGTGGAAGCCGACCACGCGCTCCGGGTGCTGGAGCTTGGAGGCCATCTCCGAGACCGACAGCGAGGAGGTGTTGGTGGCGAGGATCGCGTGCGCCGGGGCGACCGCCTCGACCTCCGCGAACACCTTCTGCTTGACGGACATCTCCTCGAACACGGCTTCGATGATGAAGTCCGCGTCCGCGAAGCCCTCGGCCTTGTCCAGGACGCCGGTCACCAGGGCGGTCAGGCGGTTGGCCTTGTCCTGGTTGATGCGGCCCTTGCCCAGCAGCTTCTCGATCTCGGCGTGGACGTAGCCCACACCCTTGTCCACGCGCTCCTGGTCGATGTCGGTAAGGACCACCGGCACCTCCAGGCGGCGCAGGAAGAGCAGCGCCAGCTGCGAGGCCATCAGGCCCGCACCGACGACGCCGACCTTCGTGACCGGGCGCGCCAGCGCCTTGTCCGGGGCGCCGGCCGGGCGCTTGGCGCGCTTCTGGACCAGGTTGAAGGCGTAGATGCCGGAGCGCAGTTCGCCGCCCATGATGAGGTCGGCCAGGGCCGCGTCCTCGGCGTCGAAGCCCTTCTGCAGGTCGCCGTCCTTGGCCGCCTCGATGATCTCCAGCGCGCGGTAGGCGGCCGGGGCCGCGCCGTGCACCTTGGAGTCGGCGATGGCGCGGCCGCGGGTGACCGCCGTGTCCCAGGCCTCGCCGCGGTCGACCTCGGCGCGTACGACCTCGGTCTCGCCCTTGAGCACACGGGCCGTCCACAGGAGCGACTGCTCCAGGAAGTCCGCGCCGTCGAACAGCGCGTCCGCGATGCCGAGTTCGAAGACCTGCTTGCCCTTGAGCTGGCGGTTCTGGTTCAGCGAGTTCTCGATGATCACCGAGACCGCGCGGTCCGCGCCGATCAGGTTCGGCAGCAGGGCGCAGCCGCCCCAGCCGGGAACCAGGCCGAGGAAGACCTCGGGCAGCGAGAACGCCGGGATGGCCTTGGAGACGGTGCGGTAGGTGCAGTGCAGACCGACCTCGACACCGCCGCCCATCGCCGCGCCGTTGTAGTACGCGAAGGTGGGGACCGCCAGCGCCGCGAGGCGCTTGAAGACGTCGTGGCCGCCCTTGCCGATGGCGAGCGCGTCGTCGTGCTGCTTCAGCAGTTCGACGCCCTTGAGGTCGGCGCCGACCGCGAAGATGAACGGCTTGCCGGTCAGGCCCGCACCGACGATGGAGCCCGCGAGGGCCTCCTGCTCGACCTGGTCGACCGCCGCGTTGAGGTTCGCGAGGGACTGCGGGCCGAAGGTGGTCGGCTTGGTGTGGTCCAGGCCGTTGTCCAGCGTGATGAGCGCGAAGCGCCCGGCGCCGAAGGGCAGGTCCAGGTGGCGGACGAGCGCGCGCGTGACGACCTCGTCCGGGAACAGCTCGGCCGCGCCCTTCAGGAGTTCAGTGGTGGTGCTCACTTGCTGTCTCCCTCGGCGGTGAAGTTCGGGTTCTCCCAGATGACCGTGGCGCCCATGCCGAAGCCGACGCACATCGTGGTCAGGCCGTAGCGGACGTGCGGCTGCTCCTCGAACTGGCGGGCCAGCTGGGTCATCAGGCGAACGCCGGAGGAGGCGAGCGGGTGGCCGAAGGCGATGGCCCCGCCGTACTGGTTGACGCGGGCGTCGTCGTCGGCGATGCCGTAGTGCTCCAGGAACGCGAGGACCTGGACCGCGAAGGCCTCGTTGACCTCGAAGAGGCCGATGTCGTCGATCGTCAGGCCGGCCTGCGCGAGGGCCTTCTCGGTGGCCGGGATCGGGCCGTAGCCCATGACCTCCGGCTCGACACCCGCGAAGGAGTACGAGACCAGGCGCATCTTGACCGGGAGGTTGTTCTCGCGGGCGAAGTCCTCGGACGCGATGATCGCGGCGGTGGCACCGTCGTTGAGACCGGCGGCGTTGCCCGCCGTGACCTTGCCGTGGGTACGGAAGGGCGTCTTGAGGTTCGCCAGGTTCTCCAGGGTGGTCCCCGGGCGCATCGGCTCGTCGGCGGTGACCAGGCCCCAGCCCGTCTCACCCGCCGCCTCGTTGTTGTTGCGCACGGAGATCGGCACCAGGTCCAGCTGGATCTTGCCGTCGGCGTACGCCTTGGCGGCCTTCTCCTGCGAGCGCACGGCGTACTCGTCGACGCGGAGCTTGGTGATCGACGGGTACCGGTCGTGCAGGTTCTCGGCGGTCATGCCCATGAACAGGGCGGACTCGTCGACCAGCTTCTCGGAGACGAAGCGCGGGTTCGGGTCGACGCCCTCGCCCATGGGGTGGCGGCCCATGTGCTCGACACCGCCGGCGAGGGCGACGTCGTACGCGCCGAAGGCCACGCCGCCCGCGACGGCGGTCACGGCGGTGAGCGCGCCGGCGCACATGCGGTCGATGGAGTACCCGGGCACGGACTGCGGGAGCCCGGCGAGGATTCCGGCGGTGCGGCCCAGGGTCAGACCCTGGTCACCGATCTGCGTGGTGGCGGCGATGGCCACCTCGTCGATCTTCGCGGGGTCCAGGTCCGGGTTGCGGCGCAGCAGCTCCCGGATCGCCTTGACGACGAGATCGTCGGCGCGGGTCTCGTTGTAGATGCCCTTCGGGCCCGCCTTGCCGAACGGGGTGCGGACGCCGTCGACGAAGACGACGTCCCTGACGGTACGAGGCACGTTGGCTCTCCTCCAGGTGCGGGTGTGCACTGCTGCGCGGGGGCGTGCCCATGTACTGAGCGCCCGCTCACCTCTCCATGCTACTTGTCGGTAACCGGCATGCACAGCCCCCCCGGGAGGAGCGGCGAAGGTCACACTCCGCGGCGCCGACGCGCCGCGCCCCCGCCGGCCCGGAGCGGCGCCCGTACCGGGTCCCCGTCTGCCGGCGGCTCGGCGCCCTGCGCCGGCGTCACCGCAATCCAGTAGTCCCTCACCTGCCGCAGACGTTCCCGGTGGTCGGCGATCCAGTCGTCCGGAGGGACGATCGGCACCCGCACGGTGACCATGGACCCCGACTCGTCCTCCACGACCACCTCGGGACAGTCGTGCTCGCCGGTGAGCCGGATGAAGAGGGACGGACCGTTGCTCATTTCCATCCAGGCCACGTCCTCGCCGGCGTCGAGCCTGTCCAGCGCATCCGCCCAGCTCTCCAGCTTCGAGGCGTACAGGACCGCTTCCCCTCCTCTGCGCGTACCGGCACTCGTCATCCTGTCAGCAGTTCATCTGCCACCCCGCTCGGCGACAGACCCCGGGCGGCTCGGACGGCGGGTCGCGGTCGGGGAGGCGGCGTGCAGGGCGGCCACGACGGGGGCGGAGGCGCGGACCGTGTCCGCCAGGAAGGTGAGGCGGCGGACGCCCAGGGTGCCCAGGGCCGGGCCGTGGTCCACGGCGACGACTGCGGCGGCGCCGGCGAGCAGGGCCTGCCAGGCGAGCGTGGCCGCTCGCCCGGCGGGTGCGGGGAGCGGGGCCAGCGCCTCGCGCAGCCGCAGGCAGTGGAAGGGCACGTGGCGCTCCTCGTCGGCCAGGATGCGGCCGGCGACCTCCGAGGCCAGCGGATCCGGGCTGCCGTCCCGCACCGCCCGGTAGTACCGCAGGGCCACCACCTCCGCGACCATCAGCACCAGCAGCTCCACCCGCAGGCCCAGCAGCCGCCGCAGCCGGACGAACGCCGTGTCGCTCCAGTGCCCGGCCAGGGTCCCGGCGCCCCCGGCGGCCAGCAGCAGGGCGAGCAGCCGGGCGTGGTTCTGTTCCTCGGCCACGAAGAGCCGTACGGCCCGCGCGTACACCGGATCGCCCGCGCGCCCGGCCTTGCCGATCAGCGCGGAGCCGTCCCCGTCCTCACCCACCTGGAACCGCTGCAGGCTGCGTACGAGTGCGGGCGGCAGCGCGGCGCCCCGGCTCCAGTCGGGATCCCCCTGAGCGGCCCGCCGCTCCCGTTCGGCCTCGAAGTCGGCCAGCCACGCGTCGTGTCCCCACCCCTGTTTGATCACGTTCAAAACCTAGCCGGTGTTGAGCGTGTTCAAAAGGAGGTCCGGACGGCTGTAGCGGAACCGGGACACGGCGGAGCCCCCGGCCTGGGGCGAATTCAAGGGGCCGGGGGCTCTCGGTTCAGGCGCGTGCGCGGCGCCCCGTCGGCCGGCCGGGACCGGCCGGCCGACGCGTCACTCGGTCGTCGCCAGCGCGGTGACCAGTCCCTCCGTGACCTGTTCGATCTGCCACGGGCGGGCGCCGTAGCCCGCCAGGGCCTCCGCCACCGCGTCGGCCTCCAGCCGCAGCGGCGGCTCCCAGCACAGCCTGCGGACGGTGTCGGGGGTGATCAGGTTCTCCTGCGGCAGGTTCAGGCCCTCCGCCAGCGCCGACACGGCCGTCCGGGCGGCCGCCAGCCGGGCCGCGGCCTCCGGGTCCTTGTCGGCCCAGGAGCGGGGCGGCGGCGGACCCGCGGGGGTCGCGCCCGGCTGCGGCAGCTCGCTCTCGGGCAGCGCCTTCGCCCGGTCCACGGCGGCCATCCACTGGTCCAGCTGGCGCCGGCCCATGCGCTGCCCGTAGCCGGGCAGCGCGGCGAGCGCCTGCACGTTCAGCGGCAGCGCGAGCGCGGCCTCGACGATCGCGCCGTCACCCAGCACCTTGCCCGGCGACACGTCGCGCCGCTGGGCGATCCGGTCGCGCGCCTCCCACAGTTCCCGTACGACGGCCATCTGCCGGCGCCGGCGCACCTTGTGCATGCCGGACGTACGGCGCCAGGGGTCCTTGCGGGGCGGCGCGGGCGGTGCGGCCGCGATGGCGTCGAACTCCTGGTGGGCCCATTCCAGCTTGCCCTGCCGGTCCAGCTCCTTCTCCAGGGCGTCGCGCAGGTCCACCAGGAGTTCCACGTCGAGCGCTGCGTAGCGCAGCCAGGGCTCGGGGAGCGGCCGGGTGGACCAGTCGACGGCGGAGTGGCCCTTCTCCAGCACGTAGCCGAGGACGCCCTCGACCATGGCGCCGAGTCCGACCCGGGGGAAGCCGGCGAGGCGGCCGGCGAGCTCGGTGTCGAAGAGGGAGGTGGGCGCCATGCCTATTTCGCGCAGGCACGGCAGGTCCTGGGTGGCCGCGTGGAGGATCCACTCGGTACCGGACAGGGCCTCGCCGAGGGTGGAGAGGTCGGGGCAGCCCACCGGGTCGATCAGCGCCGAGCCCGCGCCTTCGCGGCGCAGCTGCACGAGGTACGCGCGCTGGCCGTAGCGGTAGCCGGAGGCGCGCTCGGCGTCCACGGCGACGGGGCCGGTGCCCGCGGCGAAGGCCGCGACCACCTCGGCGAGCGCCTCGGCGTCGGCGACCACCGGGGGGATGCCCTCACGGGGTTCTAGCAGGGGAATCGGCAGCCCGTCGGACGAAACCTCGTCGTCCGGGGGGCCGCCCCCGGTGGTGGTGCGCAGGTCTGCTGCGGTTTCTCGGGCATCGGTCACCGGTCAAGGGTATCCATGGATGCAACGCGCCCGTCGCCGGAACGTTCCGGCGACGGGCGCGAGGGGGAAGTGCGGACGTTCCCCCGGGTTTTCCGGGTGTTGGCCCGGGGTCCCCCGGGTGCTATCGGCCGGTTCAGTGGATGATCCCGGTGCGCAGGGCGACGGCGACCATCCCGGCCCGGTCGCCGGTGCCCAGCTTGCGGGCGATCCGGGCGAGGTGGGACTTGACGGTCAGGGCGGACAGGCCCATCGAGACGCCGATGGCCTTGTTGGACTGGCCCTCCGCGACGAGGCGCAGGACCTCGACCTCGCGGCCGGAGAGCTCTCGGTAGCCGCCCGGGTGGCTCGGGGCACCCGGGGGGCGGCGGTGCATGCGGGCGGCGGCGGCACCGATGGGGGCGGCGCCGGGCCGGGAAGGGAGCCCGATGTTGGTCCGGGTGCCGGTGACGACGTAGCCCTTCACTCCGCCCGCGAGGGCGTTGCGTACGGCGCCGATGTCGTCGGCGGCGGACAGGGCCAGGCCGTTCGGCCACCCGGCGGCGCGGGTCTCGGAGAGCAGGGTGAGACCGGAACCGTCGGGCAGGTGTACGTCGGCCACGCAGATGTCGCGCGGGCTGCCGATGCGTGGACGGGCCTCCGCGATGGACGACGCCTCGATCACGTCACGTACTCCGAGGGCCCACAAATGGCGGGTCACGGTGGAACGCACGCGCGGGTCGGCCACGACGACCATGGCCGTCGGCTTGTTCGGGCGGTAGGCGACCAGGCTTGCGGGCTGCTCGAGAAGAACGGACACCTAGGCCTCCTGGGGGGGAGTGGCGGGACGGGCCGGCTCGGGGAAGTGAACCGGTGCGAACCGTGCGGATGGTCACTGACTCCTTCGGCACGTCACCCGCCCGGCTTTAGGGAATGATCACGATTTGGTGAGTAACAATTCGGGCAATTCGGACGCATGATCGATCATAGGGTGATCAGAAGCCCGCAACGGACGCCCCGTTCTGACACCCCGTTACGGGTTTGGCCGCGCCTGTCGCGGTTTCCGGATGCCCGAGGAGGCCCGGCGCCGCCCGCGGGGCCCGGGTGGGGCTCGTAAGGGCTCGTGGGGGCTCGCCAGGGCTCGCGGGGGGCTCGCGGAGCCCCGCGGCACTACCCCTGCGGGTGGTGCGGGCCGCGCCGCTGCGGCAGCGAGACCACGCCGGTCACCGCCTCCGTCGGCCCGACCGGCGGCAGGCCCGCGATCTGGCACAGCAGTTCGCACCAGGCCGCCAGGTGCGCCGAGGTGTCGGGCACCCCGCCCCCTCCCTCGCGCGGCGTCCACGAGGCCCTGATCTCGATCTGTGTCGCCGGCCGCCGCTCGCCGAGCCCGCCGAAGTAGTGCGACGCGGCCATGGTCACGGTCCCGCTCGCCTCGCCGTACGTCAGCCCGCGCGCGTCCAGCGCCCCCTTGAGCCAGGACCAGCACACCTCGGGGAGGAGCGGGTCCACGGCCATCTCCGGCTCCAGCTCCGCCCGTACGAGCGTCACCAGCCGGAAGGTGCCCTGCCAGGCGTCGTGTCCCGCCGGGTCGTGCAGCAGGATGAGCCGGCCGTCGGCCAGGTCCTCCTCGCCGTCCACCACCGCCGCCTCCAGCGCGTAGGCGTGGGGTGCCAGTCTCTGCGGCGGCTTGACGGGGTCGATCTCGATCCCGGGCCGCAGCCTCGCCTTCTTCAAGCCGTCGACCGCCCGCCGGAACGGGAGCGGGACCGAGCTCTCCTTCGCGCTGTCCGTACCGTCAGCGCCATCTGAAAATCGTCCCTGAGCCGCAGCCATGCGGGGAAGACTAGGCGGAACGAGCGCCCCCGCGGCGCAGGGACACCCGCGCCGGGCCGGGCACTTCTTCATACGTGCGAAGATTTGAGTCGTGAGCGCCAACACCCGCCCCACGGGCACGCCGAGCCAGACGTACGATTCCGCCTTCCTCAAGGCGTGCCGGCGCGAGCCGGTGCCGCACACTCCCGTGTGGTTCATGCGCCAGGCGGGCCGCTCGCTTCCCGAGTACCGCAAGGTGCGCGAGGGCACGCAGATGCTGGAATCCTGCATGCGGCCCGACCTGGTCACCGAGATCACCCTGCAGCCGGTCCGGCGCCACGGCGTGGACGCGGCGATCTTCTTCTCCGACATCGTGGTCCCGCTGAAGGCCATCGGCGTCGACCTGGACATCAAGCCGGGCATCGGCCCGGTCGTGGCCCAGCCGATCCGCCGCCGCGAAGACCTCGCACAGCTGCGCGACCTCACCCCTGAGGACGTCTCGTACGTCACCGAGGCGATCGGCATGCTCACGGGTGAACTGGGCTCCACGCCGTTGATCGGCTTCGCCGGTGCGCCGTTCACCCTCGCGAGCTACCTGGTCGAGGGCGGACCGTCCAAGAACCACGAGCACACCAAGGCCCTCATGTACGGGGACCCGCAGCTGTGGGCCGACCTGCTGGACCGCCTCGCGGACATCACCTCGGCCTTCCTGAAGGTCCAGATCGAGGCCGGCGCCTCGGCCGTCCAGCTCTTCGACTCCTGGGTCGGCGCGCTGCCCCCGGCGGACTACCGCCGCTCCGTGATGCCGGCGTCGGCGAAGGTCCTGGAGTCCGTCGCCTCGTACGGGGTCCCGCGCATCCACTTCGGCGTGGGCACGGGCGAGCTCCTCGGCCTCATGGGCGAGGCCGGCGCGGACGTCATGGGCGTCGACTACCGGGTCTCGCTGGCCGAGGCCGTGCACCGCGTCGGCCCCGGCAAGGCGCTCCAGGGCAACCTGGACCCGGCCGTCCTCTTCTCCACCGAAGAGGCGGTCCGCACGAAGACGGACGAGGTCCTCGCCGCGGCGGCCGGCCTCGAGGGCCACATCTTCAACCTGGGCCACGGCGTCCTCCCGACGACCGACCCGGACGCCCTGACCCGCCTGGTGGACTACGTCCACACCCGCACGGCCCGCTGACCCGAGGCTCCGGCGACGCCGGTCCGTGCCGTGCATCGCACGCCACGGACCGGCGTTTCGCGTGTCCGGCGGGCGACAGCCCTCAGACCCCCGCCGAGCGCACCGCGGCGACCGCCTTGCGGGCCGCCACCAGGACCGGGTCCCAGACCGGGGAGAAGGGCGGGGCGTAGCCCAGGTCCAAGGAGACGAGCTGGTCCACCGTCATGCCGGCCGTCAAGGCGACCGCGGCGACGTCGACCCGCTTCGCGGAGCCCTCACCGCCGACGATCTGGACGCCCAGCAGACGGCCCGTGCGCCGCTCCGCCAGCATCTTGACCGTCATCTCCCGCGCCCCCGGGTAGTACCCCGCCGTGTTCGTCGAGCGGATGGTGGCGGTGACGAAGCGCAGACCGATCGCCAGCGCGTCGCGCTCGCGCAGCCCCGTACGGGCGATCTCCAGCTCGCAGACCTTGCTCACGGCCGTGCCGACCACGCCGGGGAAGGTCGCGTAGCCGCCGCCCACGCCCGAGCCGATGACCTGGCCGTGCTTGTTCGCGTGCGTGCCCAGCGCGATGTGCCGCATGCGGCCCGACACCAGGTCGAGGACCTCCACGCAGTCGCCGCCCGACCAGATGTTCTCGTGCCCCCGCACCCGCATCGACAGGTCCGTCAGCAGACCGCCCGACTCGCCCAGCGGCAGGCCCGCCGCGCGGGCCAGCGCCGTGCGCGGCTCCACGCCGATACCGAGGACGACGACGTCCGCCGGGTACTCCGCGCCCGAGGCCGTGGCCACCGCGCGCGCCCGGCCCTCCCCGTCGGTGAGGATCCCGGTCACCTCGGCGCGCGCGACCGTACGGATCCCCATGGCGTTCATCGCGCCGTGCACCAGGCCGCCCATGTCCGGGTCCAGCGTGGACATCGGCTGCTCGCCCCGGTGCAGCACGGTGACCTCGAAGCCCCGCCCGACCAGCGCCTCCGCCATCTCCACCCCGATGTACCCGGCGCCCACGACGACGGCCCGCCGGCCGGCCGTCCGCTCCAGATCCGCCATCAGGCGCTGCCCGTCGTCGAGCGTCTGCACGCCGTGCACCCCGTGCGCCCCGATGCCGGGCAGCCGGGGACGGACCGGGCGGGCGCCGGTCGCCAGGACGAGCTTGTCGTACTCCGTCCAGTACTCGGCGCCCGAGTCCAGATCCCGGGCCCGCACCCGCTGCCCCGCGAGGTCGAGCTCCACGACCTCCGTCCGCGTCCGCAGGTCGATGTCCCGCGCGCGGTGCTCTTCGGGCGTACGGGCGATCAGGTCGTCGGGCCCGGAGACCAGCCCGCCGATCCAGTACGGGATCCCGCACGCGGAGTAGGAGGTGAAGTGCCCGCGCTCGAAGGCGGTGATCTCCAGCTCCGCCGGGCCCTTGAGCCGGCGTGCCTGTGACGCGGCGGACATGCCCGCCGCGTCACCGCCGACCACCACCAGCCGCTGCGTGCCGTTCGCCATCGCCCGTACCGTCCTTCCCCGCCGCCATCGTCTGCGGGGCTCACGCTACGGGCGAATGGGTGTTCAGTCCCGGACATCACCCGGAGGGCTGTGCGGGGGCGAGGCGGACGAGGGCGACGCAGACGCAGACGCAGACGCAGACGCAGACTGCGACGGCGTCGGCGACTCGGAGCCGGCCGACGACGGGCCCGCCGGCCGCGGCGCCCCGGTCTGCGCCGGGACCCGGCGCCCGGCGGCCGTGCCGGGCCTCTCCCTGGCCGGCCGCCACCTGCGGACCTGCCGGAAGACGACCAGCAGCACGGCGCCGGCCAGCAGGAAGGGAGAGGACGCGGCGAGCGCCATCAGCAGGAACCCGATCAGCGTCCCGAAGACGTTCCAGCCGCCGGACAGGGCGTCCAGGAAGCCGGGCTCCGCCTTCTCGGGCGCCGCCTCCCGCGCCTTCGCCGGCTCCGAGAAGGTCAGCGTGATCGTGCCGAGCGAGGTCTGGTCCTTCAGCGCCGTCTGCTGCGCGAGCAGCGACTCCAGATCGGACTGGCGCTTGCTGAGTTCGGCCTCCAGCGTGACGACGTCCGCGAGGCCCGAGGCCTTCTCCATCATCTCCCGCACCCGGGCCACGCTCGCCTGCTGCGTCCTGACCCGGCTGTCGACGTCCGTGACCTTCTGCGTCACGTCCTGCGCCTCGACCTTGCGGCCGAGCAGCTTCCCGCTGCCCTCCATCGCGCCGAGCACCGCGTCGAAGCGGTCACCGGGCACCCGCAGGGTCACCGTCGAGGTCATCGTCCCGCCGCCGTCGCGCCGGGTGGTCTCGTTGCCCACGTACCCGCCGGCGTTCTCCGCCGCCGTCCGGGCCCCGGCCGTCGCCTTCTGCGCGTCCGCCGTCTCGACGTCCAGCGTCGCCGTGCGGATGACCTGCACGCGTACGGGGGCCGCCGGGGCCGCCGGCTGGTTCTTGTCCGAGGACGGCGCCGGTGCGCCCGACGCGGCCGGGGCCGCCGCGGGCCCCTGCCCGACGGCCTCCTGCTTCCGGGGGGCCGCCGCGTCCGCCGCCCCCTCCTTCGACGTGCCCTCGCTCGCGGCGGAGCAGCCGGCGAGGGCGAGCGCCCCCGCCAGCGAGAGCGCGGCCAGGACGGTCGCGGGCCGCCGCCCGTACCGTCCCGCCCCGCGCCGTCTGCCGAAGTGCCGCTGCGCGTGCTGTTCTTCGCGCCGGATGTGCATCGCTGGGTACCCCCGAGGTATGGACTGCCGCGCTCCTGTCGCCGTTGGGACGCGCGGGTCCGCCCCCGGGTTTCGCACGCCCCGTTGCGAGGCGGTCCCGAAGCGGTCACGGCCGGGCCTCGGTGACCGTCCGATGTGCGGTCTGAGACGATGTGTCCATGCACGGAGCGGACACGCGTACGGACGGACCGGCCCCGGCCGGGCACATCCTCGTCATCGGCGGCGGGATCGCCGGCCTCGCGGCCGCCCACCGGCTGCTCGCCGAGGGCGTCCGCGTCACCCTCCTGGAAGCAGGCCCGCGCCTCGGCGGCAAGCTGCGCGCGGGCGAACTGGCCGGCCTGCCCGTCGACCTCGGCGCGGAGTCCGTGCTCGCCCGACGCCCCGAAGCCCTCGAACTGGCCCGCGCCGTGGGTCTCGGCGAAGACCTGCAGCCACCCGCCACCGCCACCGCCCACCTGTGGACCCGGGGTGCGCTGCGGCCCATGCCGCGCGGCCACGTGATGGGCGTCCCCGGCGACCTGGGTCCGCTCGCCGCCTCCGGGGTGCTCTCCGCCGAAGGACTGGCCCGGATCGGGGCCGAGGCCGCACTGCCGCCCGCGGAGCTCGGCGAGGACGTGGCCGTCGGCGCGTACGTCGCCGCCCGGCTCGGCCACGAGGTCGTCGACCGGCTCGTGGAACCGCTCCTCGGCGGGGTCTACGCCGGCAACGCCTACCGGATCTCGATGCGGGCCGCCGTGCCCCAGCTCTTCGAGGCCGCCCGCACCCACGCCTCCCTGGGCGAGGGCGTACGGGAACTGCAGCGCAGGGCCGCCGAGGCGGAGCCCGCCCGGGCGGGCCGTCCCGTCTTCTCCGGCATCGACGGCGGCATCGGCCGGCTCCCGGTCGCCGTCGCCGAGGCCTGCCGCGCGGCCGGGGCCCGGATCCTCACCGACACCCCCGCGCGCGAGCTGACCCGTACCGCCACCGGCTGGCGCGTGGTCGCCGGCACCCGGGACGGCACCGAGGTCTTCGAGGCCGACGGGGTGGTCCTGGCCACCCAGGCCGGGCCCGCCGCCCGGCTGCTGGACGGGATCGCGCCCGCGGCGGCCGCCGAGCTGCGCAAGGTCGAGTACGCCTCGATGGCCCTGGTCACCATGGCGTGGCGGCGCTCCGACCTGCCCGCCGCGGTCACCGAGGGCGGCGCGAGCGGTTTCCTCGTACCCCCCGTGGACGGCCGGACCATCAAGGCGTCGACCTTCTCCAGCAACAAGTGGGCCTGGGCCGGGGCCGATCCCGAGCTCTTCCTGCTGCGCACCTCCGTCGGCCGCCACGGCGACGACGCCGATCTCGAACGCTCCGACGAGGACCTGGTCGGCGTCTCGCTCCGTGATCTCGGCGAGGCCGTGGGACTCGCGTCCGCCGCCCGCCCCGTCGCCTCCACCGTCACCCGCTGGGACGGCGGCCTGCCGCAGTACCCCGTGGGCCACCTCGACCGGGTGGCCCGGATCCGCACCGCCGTGGCGGCCCTGCCGGGGCTCGCGGTGTGCGGAGCGCTGTACGACGGCGTCGGCATCCCGGCGTGCGTCGCCAGTGCCGGCAAGGCCGCCGACGTGGTGATCGCCACGTCGGGGACCCGTGGGGCACCCCTGGCACCGACCACTGATCAGCGCACGGGACAATAGACGCATGACTGCACCAGAGAAGATTCCCAACGCGGGGAAGAAGGCGAAGGACCTCAACGAGGTCATCCGCTACACCCTGTGGTCCGTCTTCAAGCTGAAGGACGTCCTGCCGGAAGACCGCGCCGGCTTCGCCGACGAGGTCCAGGAACTGTTCGACCAGCTGGGCGCCAAGGACATCACCGTCCGCGGCACCTACGACGTCTCCGGCCTGCGCGCCGACGCCGACGTCATGATCTGGTGGCACGCGGAAACGGCGGACGAGCTGCAGGGCGCGTACAACCTGTTCCGCCGCACCAAGCTGGGCCGCGCGCTGGAGCCGGTGTGGTCGAACATGGCCCTGCACCGCCCGGCCGAGTTCAACAAGTCGCACATCCCGGCCTTCCTGGCCGACGAGACGCCGCGCGACTACGTCAGCGTCTACCCCTTCGTGCGCAGCTACGACTGGTACCTGCTGCCCGACGAGGACCGTCGCCGCATGCTCAAGGACCACGGCATGATGGCCCGCGGCTACCCCGACGTGCGCGCCAACACCGTCGCCTCCTTCTCGCTCGGCGACTACGAGTGGATGCTGGCCTTCGAGGCCGACGAGCTGTACCGCATCGTCGACCTCATGCGTCACCTGCGCGCCTCCGAGGCCCGGATGCACGTCCGCGAAGAGGTGCCCTTCTACACCGGGCGCCGCAAGTCCGTCGCCGATCTGGTGGCCGGACTCGCCTGAGACCTCCCCCGGGGGGAAGAGCCGGAGGACCGCTGACCGCGGTTCTGCCGGTGGATCGGGAGGCCCTGCCCCCGAATCGACGCAGCCGGAGATCCCGCCCGGAAGTTCAGACGACAGGCGGCAGCAAGGCCCTGGGGTGCCCCTCGGCGTTGGCTGCCCGGTCGTCCAGCGACACCGGTGCGGGCTCCGGATGCGGCGCACACGTGACACGCCGTCCCGGGGTGTCACCCGTCAGCAAGTACCGCTCCACGTGCCGGTCCACGCAGTCGTTGCGTCCGCCGACGACACCGTGGGCGCCGGCCCCCTCCTCCGTCACCAGCGCCGCCCCGGATCCGAGCCGCCGCCGGAGCTCCAGCGCGCCCGGGTACGGGGTCGCGCCGTCCCGCTCGGCCGCGACGACGAGCGTACGGGGGAGCAGCGCGGCCGCCGGGCCGCCCACGTCCACCGGCCGCTGCCGCTCGCGCACCGGCCAGTGGGCGCACGGCAGGTTGAGGAAGGCGTTGGCCCAGGTCTCGAAGGGGGCCGTGCGCGCCAGTTCGGTGTTGTCGCGGTCCCAGGTCTCCCAGTCGGCGGGCCACGGGGCGTCGTTGCACAGGATTGCCGTGTACGCGGCCTTCGCGTTCTCGCCCTCGGCGGCCGCCGCCGGGTCCGGGGCGGCGAGCGCGATCAGCGGACCCGGATCGCCGCGCAGGTACGCCGCCAGCGCCGCCGCGCGGTCCGGCCAGACCTCGTCGTCGTACGCGGCCCGCAGGTACGCCGCGTGCAGCTGCCCGCTGCCGACGACCCCGCCCGCCGGTTCGCGGTCCAGTGCCGCGCGGACGCGCTCGTAGCTCGACAGCACGGCCTCGGGGGTCCTCCCCAGTCCGTACACGGCGTGGTGGCGGGCCGCCCAGGCGCGGAAGTCGCCCCACCGCCGCTCGAATCCGGCCGCCTGGGCCAGATTGTTCCGGTACCAGATGCGGTCCGGGTCCGGGTCGACGGCCGAGTCGAAGACCATCCGGCGGACGTGCGCGGGGTGGAGCGTGGCGTAGACGGCGCCCAGGTAGGTGCCGTACGAGGCCCCCATGAAGTTCAGCTTCGGCTCGCCGAGCGCGGCGCGCAGCACGTGCAGGTCACGGACGTTGTCCAGGGTGGTGTAGTGCGCGAGGCGGTCCGCGCCGGTCCGCCCGGCGCAGCCGAGGGCGTAGGCCCCGGCGGCGGCGGCGCGCTCCGCCTTGTCCGCGGCGTCCGGGGCCGCGGAGGGGGCCTTCGTCGGCGCGGCCGCGTACCGCGCCGGGTCCTGGCAGGACAGCGGGGGACCGGAGCGGCCGACCCCGCGCGGGGCGTAGCCGACGAGGTCGTAGGCGGCGTGGACGCGCCGCCACTCGGGCAGGCCGGCGACGAGCGGGAAGAACATCCCGTTCCCGCCGGGCCCCCCGGGGTTGTACACGAGCGCCCCCTGCCGCGCGGCTCCGCCGGCTCCGGTCGCGCGGACCCGGCTGACGGTGATGCCGATCTGGGTTCCGTCGGGCCGCGCGTAGTCGAGGGGCACCCGCAGCGTGGCGCACCACGCGTCCGGGCCGAGCCCCTCGGCGACCGGGCAGGGGGCGAACCGCAGTCCTCGCGGAGTGATCCCGCCGTGGGGGCGGCCCGCCGTCCCGGCGGGGGAAGCGGAGCCGGCGGCGCCGGACGCGGCGTGGGCGGCGGCCGCGCGCCGGGCGACGAGCTCGGCTCCGGCGTCCTCGGCGGCGGTTTCGGCCGGGGGCCGGGGTGCGGCCGCGGCGGCGGCCCGCGGGGCGGGGGCCGGGCTGCCCGGCAGGGCTCGTGCGGTGGGCAGCGCCGGCAGCGACACGGCCAGCCCGAGGACCAGTGCGGTCCGGAGCGCGCGGGGGCTCGATCGGCGCATGACGGACCCTCATCTCATCGGATGCTCCGATGAGATCCGGCCGACAGCCCCCTGTACAGGATCACCGGCCGGTGTCGCGCTCAATAGCCCCGATGCCGAGCCGCGCGCCCCCGCCTGCCGTAGGCGAGCGCCGCCCGGAGCTCCGGGTCGGTGACGGCGCGCAGCCCGCGGAGCGCCACCGCGGTGAGCGAGCCCCGCACGCCCCGCTCCCGCGCCAGGTCCACGAGCAGACGCTGCCCGGCGGGGGAGGCCCACGGGGAGTGCGCGGTGCCCTCGAAGCGGGCTATGGCCAGGCATCCGAGCGTCAGGATCAGCGGCAGCGCGAACCAGCACAGGATCATGCCCGTCGTGGCCGCGGGCGCCGGCACGCAGAGCGCCGCCCCCGCCATGGCCACGACCAGCCAGCAGGCCTGCCGGACCGACCGGATCCCCTCGCCCATCCCCTGCGCGGTCCCGGCGCGCGGCGCCAGGCCGGCTTCGCCCAGCCGGTCCGCGAGGGCCCGTACCGCCGGGTCCCGCTCCGCGGCCGTCCGTACGCACACCACCTGCTCCTGCCCGTCCGGCCCGAACGCGCCGAGCACGGACCGCTCGTGCGGATCGCGCCCGACCGGGTCGACCACGGTGACCCAGCCGGTGTGCGCGAGCAGCAGCCGCCGCTGACGCTGCATCGACAGCAGTGTCAGGTCGGCCACCCGCTCCGGGCCGCCGGCGAGGTACGCGGCCTCGTACAGGCTCAGCTCGTCGTGGTGGTGGCGGTGCGAGGCGGCGGCCTCAGCGGCCTCGCCGGCGGCCCTCAGGAGGCGGGCGCACGCGAGCAACGCCCCCGACCAGGCCAAGAGGAGGAACACGACCCAGAACATGCCCGCTTTCTACAAGGTGTGGAAGCGCCGGGCATAGGGGTCTGCCACAGGTGTGAGCTACTCGTGACGGACCCGTGACGGCGGGTCAGGAACTGCTGGAGCAGCTGGAACCGGACGAACTGCTACAACTCGATCCACTGGAACAGCTCGAAGAGCTGCTTCCGCAGCTGCTCCCGGAGGACCCGCAGCTCGATCCCGAGGAGCAGCCGGAGCCCGAGGAACCGCAGCTCGCACCGGATCCGCAGCTCGACCCTCCTGAGCCGCCCGACCCGCCGTCGCCGCCCGCGCACCAGACGACCGGGATCGCGTCGGCGCCCGTCGCCCAGACGGTCTCCGTGCCGACCTGGCCGGAACCCCTCGTACGCGCGCCGGCCTGGGCCGCCGCCAGCCGCGTCCCGCGGGCCGCCGGCACCAGTTGCTCGCGCAGATACGGATCGCGCAGGCCGCGCAGCCCGAACAACGAGACCTGGACGTAGGGGCTCCGGTCGGTCCGGTAGTGGGCGCGGATGTCGCGCAGCGCGGCGGCCCCCGCCCGGGTGACGCGCTGCCGGGTGCGGGAGGTGCCGGCGATGCCCATGACGATCCCGGCCAGCAGGACGGGGAACACCTCGACGATGAACGGCAGGTGGAAGGAGCCGTCCTCGTCCCGCAGGGCGAGGGTGAGGGCGATGAAGGTGAGCGGCAGGGACAGCATCAGCAGGACACCGCACGCCACCGCCTGGATCACCCCGTGGCGGTGCCCCGCGCGCCGGCCGCGCGGCGGAGCGATCAGCCCGCGGGCGGCCAGCGCGTCGCCGATCTCCTGGACGGCCGGGTCGCGCATGGCGGCGTAGCGGATCTGGTAGAGCCACCCGGACGGAGCGCCCCGCTGGGCCTGGAGCACGGCCCGCTCGGCGGGATCGGCGGCCCGCACCCCCGGTCGTACCTGGACGATCCCCGGTCCACCGACCACCATCCGGCCGTCGCAGAGCAGGGAGACGAGCGCCGCGTCGACCACGGAGCCGGGCCCGCCCGCCATGAACGCGGCCTCCGACAGGTCGTGCAGGCGGGGGGCCGGGCCGAGGGTGGACGGCTGCGACCGCCGCAGGCCGCGCAGGAGCCGCACGGTGGAGAGGATGACGCCGGCCCAGATGGCGACGGCGAACCAGTCGAAGAAGTTCATGCGGCTCTCCCCGTCAGCGCGCGGGCCCAGCGCACCACGCGGCGCGGCGGGCGCGGCCCGGCCCGGTCCTGCCACCAGCGCGTGAGCCGGCGCCGGGCGGCGGGATCGGCGGGAAGGTCCCGGATCAGCAGGTGCTCGGCGAAGTCGAGGGCGTCGCGCCGGTATCCGGCGGTCAGGGGCCGGTTGCGGGCGTAGCCGAGGAAGGCCTCCCGGTACGGTGCCTCGCCGCCCAGGATCTCGTGGAGCTCCGGGGCCAGCCGGGCCACGACCCCGGCCCGCTTGGCCGCGAGCGCCCGCGCCTGCACGCGCACGCGCTGGCGGTCGAACCCCTCGGGCACGGGGGTGCCGGCGACGAGCGCCGACAGCAGCGCCGCCTGTCCGATCGCGACCCGCGTCCGGGCCTTCCCGAGGCCCGGCTCGGGCCCGGCGGGCGCGTCCGAGGATGCGTCCGGGGGTGTGGGATCCGCCGTAGCCGTAGCCGTAGCCGTAGCCGTAGCCGTAGCCGTAGCCGTAGCCGTCGCGCGTCGTGCCGCGGACGTGGACGCGGACGCGACGGCCGTACGGGCGGGGGAGGGGCGGGCGGGCTCCGCGGAGTCCAGGACCCGGCGGATCGCCGCGAGTTCAGCCTCCAGCTCCCCGTCCGGCGGGAAGTTGTCGTCCCGCTCCAGCAGCGCCCCCGGCGGCGCCACCCGGGAGCGGAGCTCCGCCAGCACGTCGAGCACGACGTCCGGCACGGGGTGCGCGTGCGTGTCGTGCCAGACCCCGTCCCGCTCCACGCCCCCGGCGACGTGGACGTACGCCAGCGCCTCCAGCGGAATGCCGGCCAGGACGGCCGCCGGGTCCTCGCCCCGGTTCACCCGGTTCGTGTGCAGGTTGGCCACGTCGATCAGCAGCCGCACACCCGTACGCTCCACCAGCTCCGTCAGGAACTGCCCCTCCGTGAGCTCCTCGCCGGGCCAGGACACCAGCGCGGCGATGTTCTCCAGCGCGAGCGGCACCGGCAGCGCGTCCTGCGCGATCCGCACGTTCTCGCACAGTACGTGCAGCGCGTCCCAGGTCCGTGCCACGGGCAGCAGGTGTCCGGCCTCGAGCGCCGGCCCCGGCACGGCCGAGGACGTCCGTACGAAGGCGATGTGCTCGGTGACGACCGGCGCCCCCAGCACCACCGCCCGCTCGGCGAGCGCGGCCAGCTTCCCCGCGTCCGGGCGGTCGGCGCCGCCCAGCCCGAGGGAGACCCCGTGGGGCACCACGCGGACCCCGCGCTCCAGCAGCCGCCGCAGCGGCTGAGGCAGGTGGCCGGGGCAGATGTTCTCGGCCACCACCTCGACCCAGTCCAGGCCGGGCAGGCCTTCCACGGCGTCCGCGATCTCCGGCCGCCAGCCGATGCCCACCCCCAGGTGTGCCATGGGCTTCATGTCCCCTCGCCCCCCTCATCGGTCCGTCTGCCGATGTCATGACCCCGGCGGAGTCGAGCCAACCGCCCAAGGGGACGTTCAGAGCTACATTTGAGGTTCCCTTCCCGGCCCGATCCGAAGGAACGAGACCCGACCGATATCAGGCCGGCGTCCGAGGGGACGGCGCCCGGAAGGGGAAGCCGCAATCCGGGCTCCGCGAGGGGCGTCCGCTCAGAGCCGCGCCCGCAGCGCGGGATGGTCCGCGACCACCGTGCACGAGCCCGGGGCGATCTCCGTGAACCCCGCGTCCCGCACCACCGGGAGCCCGCTCCCCGACAGCTCCGCCCACCGCTCGCGCGCCGCCGTCCTCACGGCCAGCCGGAAGCCGCCGTCCCGCCACGCGGTGCGTTCCGCGCCGGTCAGCTCCCACCAGGCCAGCTGCGCCGCGTGTCCGGCCTGGGCCATGGACTTGCCGGCGGACATGTCCAGGTCCGGGTTGAGCCACAGCACGGGCAGCCCGGGCTCCGGCGGACCGGCCGGCTCCGGGTCGTCGAGGTCGGTGCCCGACACCTGGAGCTTGGCCAGCTCCTTGGGCCAGCCGTCGAGCGGGACCGGCGGGAAGACCCGTACCTCCGACCCGTCACCCAGCACCGTGAGGCCCGGCAGCGTCCCGGCCTTGCGCCACTCCGCACCGCGCGCCCGGCGCACCACCTTGCGGATCCGGGCGTCCTGCCAGTCCCGCACCGCCCCGGCCCACTCGCCCTCGCCGGCCGACCGCTCGTCCGTGAGCAGCACCAGCACCGCGCGCGCCGCCGTCTCCAGCGCGTCGGTCCGGGCCGGCGGCGCGCTCTTCTCGATGCGCACGACCAGGGGCAGAACGAACTGCGGCGCCTCGTCGCGTGCGATCCGCTCCGGCCGGAACGGGCTGTCCGACCCGACCGCGGGCACGGGCACGGGAGAAGGGGCCGGGGCGGGTGACCCGGCCGGTTCGGAGGCGTCCGCGGAGGGGTGCGTGTGCTCGGTGCTCATCCGGCCAAGGATGCCAGCCCACGCCCCCGGGGTGCGGCCGCGGGGGTCCCGGCCGGACGGCGACCGGGCGCGGCGGGCGCGCACCGGCCGGCCTCGGCGCGGAGGGGCCGCCGGAGTAGGCTCGTGGTCATGGAGCGGACGGAGCACGGCGAACAGGACGCGCGGGACACCTCGTACTGCCCCGCCCCCGCGGCCCCCGCCGGGCGGGTGGACGGGCCGCCGTACGCGGACTGCGTGGAGTGCGGCAAGCCCACCGAGTACGGGGTCGCGACACCGGGCGTGGTGCTGTGCCCGGTGTGCGAGTGGCAGGACGCGCAGCGCACGGCCTGCTCCGGCTGAGGACCCGGCCTCCTCGCTTCCCCGCTGTGCGCCGCCGGGCTACTTCCCGACGAGTTCGGACACCTTGACGAAGCGGTAGCCGCGCTTGCGCAGCTCGGGGACGATCGTCCGGACGGCCTCCTCGGTGACGGGCGCCGCGCTGCGCGTGCAGTGCATGACCACGACCGAACCGGGCTTGACCCCGGACAGCACCTCTTGGGCGACCGCGGCGGGATCCTTCGCGAAGGCGTCCCCGCTGACCACGTCCCACTGGACGGCCGTGACCTTGGCGGTGGAGATGGCGCGCAGCGCCTGGTCGTCGTAGCACCCGCCGGGGAAGCGGAAGTACGGGACGGTGTTGACGGCCCCGGCCTTGCGGAACGCGTCGAAGGCCCGGTCCACGTCGGCGCGGGCGGCGGCCTCGTCGAGGGTGGGGAGCCCGTAGCAGGGAGCCTTGAAGGCGTGGTGGCTGTACGAGTGGTTCGCGATCTCGAAGTTCGTATCGGTGCCGATGGACTTCGCCTGCTCCGGGTACTCCTCGGCCCAGCGGCCCGTCATGAAGACCGTCGAGGGCACCTTGAGCGTGCGGAGCGTCGAGATCAGCTGGGGGTTGTCGAAGTGCTCGCCGTTCGCCGCGCGCGGTCCCTGGTCGGAGGTCATGTCGGCGTCGAAGGTCAGCGCCACCGTCTTGTCGGTGTGCTGCTTCGCCCGCTCGAACACGGGGGTCAGCCCGCCCGGACCCGGCGCCATGGTCGGCACCTTGCCGGGAGCTCCGGCCTGCGGCGCCGCCGGCGAGCCGCTCGGGGGGCTCGACCCCGGGGCCGCGGACGCGGAGTCCGAGGCCGGGGCGGAGGCCGCACCGGAGGGCGCCGCGGAGGCTCCCATCCGGGCCCGGCCGCCGGGGTCCGACGTACCGGTGCCGCCCCCGCACGCGGTGAGGGCGGCACTGAGAGCTGCTAGGGCCGCGACGGCAGCCGTCCTGCGCACTGAGATGGTCACATAAGCAAAATATATGACTAAGTGGCGAGCAAGCGTGCGCGGCACTCCTCCACGTCGAAGTCACCCTTCGGGTACTGCGGCGCGATGTCCTCCAGATGCTCCAGCAGCAGTTTGCCGACCGCCCAGTTGCGGTACCACTTGCGGTCCGCGGGGACGACGAACCAGGGCGCGGCGTCCGTGGAGCAGCGCTCCAGGGCCAGCTCGTACGCCTCCTGGTACGCGGGCCACACGGAACGCTCCTCGATGTCGCCCGGGGCGAACTTCCAGTGCTTCTCCGGGTTGTCGAGCCGTTCCAGGAGCCGCTTGCGCTGCTCCTCGTAGCTGATGTGGAGGAAGACCTTCACCAGGGTCACGCCGTCATCGGCGAGGGACCGCTCGAACCGGTTGATCTGCGCGTAGCGGCCGCCCAGCTGACTGCGCGGCACCAGCTCGCGGACGCGGGCGATGAGCACGTCCTCGTAGTGCGAACGGTCGAAGATGCCGATCTCGCCCGGCTGGGGGAGCGCCTTCCTGACGCGCCAGAGGAAGGGGTGGTTCCGCTCCTCCGGCGTGGGGGCCTTGAAGGCCTTGATCCGGCAGCCGGAGGGATTGAGCAGTCCGATCACGTGCTTGACCGTGCCGCCCTTGCCGCTGGTGTCCATCCCCTGGAGGACGAGGAGGACGCGGCGGCGGTCGCCGGCGGTGCTCGCGGCGTAGAGCCGCTCCTGCAAGGAGCCGAGCCGTTCGGCCATCCCGGCGGTGGCCGCCACGCCGGCCGCCTTGCCTGCGGGGCCGGCCGGCGTGGCGTCGGCGCGCACGGCGGCGAGACCGACGCGCCCGCCGGGTGGCACGCGGAGCAGGGGGGACAGGGGCTTCTGCGCCCCCTTCGGTCCGTCCGGCTTTCCGCTGTCCTTCTTGGCCACCGCGCCACCCCGCTCCCGTCGACTCCCTCCGATGTTCCGGCACATCGGGGGCGATCGCGAGAGGGCGAAGGGCCGTTGCGGACGGTTCGTCCGGAAAGGCCGTCCGGACGGGCCGGAAGGTGGTGCCGGTCCCGCCTACCGCCACGGTCCCGTCACCGCGAAGGTGGTCCCCGGCGCGTACGCGTTGACGTACATCGTCCGCGCGTCGGGGGAGAAGGTGACGCCCGCGAACTCCCCCCACGCGGGGGCGCCCGGCTCGCCGACGTCGTCCGCGTTGCGTGCCACCGGGTAGACCTCGCCCCCCGGGGTCACGCCGAAGACGTACTGCGCGCCGCCGCCGTCCTCGCACACCATCAGCCCGCCGTCGGGCGCCAGGCAGATGTTGTCGGGGGAGTCGCCGGGCAGCTGGACGTCGGCCGCCGGGCCGAACACCACGTCGAGCCGGATCCGGGCGCGCAGCGGGTCGTAGAACCAGACCTGTCCGTGGTGGTCGGCGGGGGAGCCCTCGCTGCTGCGGGAGTAGCTGGAGACGAAGTGCACGCCGGCGCCGCCCCAGTAGCAGCCCTCCAGCTTCTGCGCGTGGGTGATCCCGCCGGGGCCGAAGTCCTGGAGCCGGATAGGGGTCGCGGACGCCGAGGGGTCCGGTACGGGGACCCATTCCACCGGGAACTGGGCCCCGGGCTCGTCGACCACCGCCAGGTTCGGCAGTCCGGGGACGCGCAGGGCCTCCAGCGCGCCGCCCGCGCGCAGCGAGCCGGGGCCGCCGAGGGGGCGGGCCGGGAGGAAGCGGTAGAAGAGGCCGAAGGGTTCGACGAAGGCGTCCTCCGTCTCGTAGACCACGCCTCGGTACGGGTCCACGGCGACGGCCTCGTGCGCGAAGCGGCCCATCGCCGTGAGCGGGACGGCCCCCGAGCGGCGCGGGTCGGCCGGGTCGACCTCGAAGACGAAGCCGTGGTCGCGGGCGTAGCCGGCGGTGCCCGCCCGGTCCTCGGTCTCCTCGCAGGTCAGCCAGGTGTTCCAAGGGGTACGGCCGCCCGCGCAGTTGACGGCCGTACCGGCGAGGGCGACGCGCTCGCCGGTGACCCGGCCGGCCGGGTCGATGTCGAGGACGGTGCAGCCGCCGAGCGCGTGCGGGTCGTACGTGAGCCCTTCGACGAGGGGGACCCGCAGGGCGGCCGTGGCCCGGTTCTCGTGGTTGCGCACGAGCCGGACGCCGCCTCCGCGGTTCCGCTCGTGTCCGCCGTGTCCGCCGTGTCCGCCCGGTCCGGCGTCTCCCGCGGCGAAGGCGGCCATGCCGTCGCAGTTGGCGGGGACGGTGCCCTCGCCGGAGCGCAGCGGGTCCCCGGCGCGGGAGAGCACCCGGTAGGTGAACCCGGCGGGCAGGTCGAGCAGCCCGGCGGGATCGGGTACGAGCGGGCCGTAACCGCGGGCCGCGGCCGGCGCGGCGGCGCCGCCGGAGGGGAAGAGCGCGCCGAGTGCTCCGCTGAAGGCGATGCCGCCGGCGGCGAGCAGGCTGCGCCGGCTGAGCGCGTTCGGCGGCATCGGCGGCATCGGACGGACGGCGCGCATCGGCAACTCCCGGCGGTGGGGCAGGACGTACGACCGGGCCGTGGTATCACGCGGCGTGGCGGCGGGAGCCGCGACGCGGTGGCGGGGTCACTCCGTCGGCGGCAGGGGCAGGGGCAGGGGCAGGGGCGGGGGAGCCGGGTGCGGTCGTTCGAGGCCGTGCGCGAGGAGGGCGCCCAGGACGCGCTCGCGCCGGGCGAGGCCGTGCGGGCCGGCCGGGACCCCGCACGCACCCCGGCCCCGGAGGCGGAGCCTCCGGGGCCGGGACGTGGAACGGGGTGGCAGCGGGACGCGCCGCCGGGGGTCAGGCGAGGGTGGCCGTCAGGGTGATGGTCGTCCCCGTCAGGGCCTGGCTGACCGGGCAGTTCTTCTTCGCGTCCTCGGCGGCGGCGGTGAACGCGTCGCTGTCCAGGCCCGGGACCTCACCCTCGACGGTGAGGTGGATCCCCGTGATGCCCTTGCCCGGCACGAAGGTGACGGCGGCCGAGGTGGTCAGCTTGGCCGGCGGGTTGCCCGCCTTGGCGAGGCCGTTGGAGAAGGCCATGTTGAAGCAGCTGGAGTGCGCGGCGGCGATGAGCTCCTCCGGGCTGGTGCGCCCGTTCGCCTCCTCGTCGGTCCGTGCGGGCCAGGAGACGGGGTAGCTGCCGAGGCCGGACGAGTCGAGTGTGACGACGCCCTTGCCTTCGAACAGGTCGCCTTCCCAGACGGCGTGGGCGTTGCGTGTGGCAGCCATGGTGGATCCCTTCACGGAAGTGGAAACGGCCGGCCCGCGGAGAACGGCCCGGCGTTCCCAAACCTACTGGGACACCAGGGGCTTCGCGTCGCGTGCCAGTGCGGTGAGCCGCGAGATGGCCCGGAAGTACTTCTTGCGGTAGCCGCCGTTCAGCATCTCGTCACTGAACAGCCCGTCGAAGGGGACGCCGGAGGCCAGGACCGGTACCTCGCGGTCGTAGAGGCGGTCGGCGAGGACCACGAGGCGCAGCGCCGTCGACTGGTCCGGCACCGGGCCGACGTCGGTCAGGCAGACGGCCGTGATGCCGTCGGTCAGGGCCCCGTAGCGGCTGGGGTGGACCCGGGCCAGGTGCTCGAGGAGACCGGGGAAGTCGTCGAGGCTCGCTCCCTCGGTGGCGTACGCGGCCTTCGCCACCTGCTCGTCGGAGAAGGGCGCCGGGGCTTCGGGCAGGCCGCGGTGGCGGTAGTCCTGGCCGTCGATGCGCAGCGGCCGGAAGTGGGCGGAGAGGCCCTGGATCTCCCGCAGGAAGTCGGCGGAGGCGAACCGGCCCTCGCCGAGCTTGCCGGGCAGGGTGTTGGAGGTGGCGGCCAGCGCCACGCCCTGCTCGACCAGGCGGCTGAGCAGCGAGGAGACGAGGACGGTGTCGCCCGGGTCGTCGAGCTCGAACTCGTCGATGCACAGGAGGCGGTGTCCGCCCAGGGTCTGCACGGTCTGCTGGAAGCCGAGCGCGCCGACGAGGTTGGTCAGCTCCACGAAGGTGCCGAAGGCCTTGAGCGCGGGCTCGGCCGGCGTGGCGTGCCAGAGGGAGGCGAGGAGGTGGGTCTTGCCCACGCCGTAGCCGCCGTCGAGGTAGACCCCGCGCGGGGCGGTGGGGGCCGCCGGCTTCTTCGCGAACCAGCGGCGCTTGCCCGCGCCGGTGGCGTGGGCGCCGCCCAGCCCCGCGGCGAAGCCGGCGAGGACGGAGACGGCCTCGGACTGACTGGGCTGGGCCGGGTCGGGGTCGTAGGTGTCGAAGCGCACCGAGTCGAAGCGCGGCGGCGGCACCATCTCGGCCACCAGCCGTTCGGCGGGCACCCGCGGCTCGCGGGCGCACAGGGACTGCGGTCCCGCGTCGGCTATCGGGGACCGCCCGGAGGCTGACGCTGAGGGCGAGAGTGATGTTGACACAGCTCATCACTCTACGGGGCGTGGCACACTGCACCGATGCGACGCCTGTTCCCTGTGACCGATCAGACATCATCCGACCAGACGGACCGCGCGTGGTCGCTGGACGAGCTCGCCGAGGCGTACGCGTACCCCTCCCTGGGTCCGGACGGCCACTGGACGCGGGCCAACATGGTGTCCACGCTCGACGGCGCGGCCCAGCACGAGGGGCGCTCGCAGCCCATTTCCGGCGAGACCGACATGAAGATCTTCGGCACCCTGCGGGCTCTGGCCGACGTGGTGGTCGTCGGCGCGGAAACGGTTCGCCAGGAGGGGTACCGCCCCGCGCGGGCCCGGGAGGCCTTCGCGGACCGCCGCGCGGCCTCCGGCCAGGGGCCCGCCCCCGCCATCGCCGTGATCACCGCCAGCCTGGAGCTGGACTTCTCGCTGCCCCTGTTCACCTCCCCGCTCGTGCCCACCCTGGTGGTCACCGGGGCCGCCGCCCCGGCCGGGCGCGTGGCCGAGGCCGTCAGGGCCGGGGCCGAGGTGGTGGTGGCCGGCGAGGGGACCGCGGTGGATCCGGCCCGGGTCGTACGGGAGCTCGCGGAGCGGGGGCTGCGCCGCCAGCTCACCGAGGGCGGCCCCCGGCTGCTGGGTCAGTTCGTGGCCGCCGACGTGCTGGACGAGCTCTGCCTGACGATCTCGCCGATGCTCACGGCCGGAGACGCCCAGAGGATCTCCGGCGGGCCGTCCGTCACGGTTCCGCACCGGCTCGCGCCGGCCTGCGTACTGGAAGAGGCCGGGTTCCTTTTCACGCGTTACCGTCGGATCTGAAGCAAGAAGCGGAATTTGTTGTTCCGCTCGGCTTCCGCTGGGCACATGACTGGGCAGGTATATCCGGGCAAGGCTCCGTGCGACAGCGGGGCAGGATGGTTTCCGCAGGGGCCACCGGCCGGCCGGCCCCGGCGCACGAAGGAGAGGGCGTCCGTGTTCACGAGCGTATTGATGATCGAGCAGCCGCTGACCCCGGTCGACGTGGACTTCGTCACGACCCTTCACGGAGACGAGTCGGTCTCCTTCGTCGTCCTCATGCAGCCCCGCGGCGACCGGGACCGGCTGCTGCGCGCCATCGACGACGTAGCGCTCGGTGAGCTGCCCGACGCCATCCGCGAAGGTGACGAACCGGAGGGCGACGCCGCCCGGGGACCCGCCGAACTGGCTCTCGAACACTCCCTCGCGTCGCTGCGCCGCAAGGGTGCCAAGGCCGTCGGGCAGATCATCGAGGACCACCCCCTCGACAAGCTGAAGGCGGTGGTGGACGAGACCGGCGCCGACGAGGTGATCGTTCTGACCGCCCCGCACTACGTGGAGGAGTTCTTCCACCGGGACTGGGCCTCGCGGGCGCGGCACAAGGTCGGCGTTCCGGTGCTCAAGCTCTTCGCCCACAAGGAATAGGGTGGGGAGCAGCCGGGCCACCGTGTCCGGCGGCCCGCACGCACTCGATCCTGGAGCTACCTGAATGAAGCCCGGCCTGCCGACCGCCATGGAACGGCCCCACTTCATCGGCATCGGCGGCGCCGGCATGTCCGGCATCGCGAAGATCCTCGCGCAGCGCGGCGCGAAGGTGGCCGGCAGCGACTCCCGTGACTCCGAGACCGCCCAGGCGCTGCGCGCCCACGGTGCCACGGTCCACATCGGGCACGACGCCGGTCACCTCGCCGACGACGCCACCTGCGTGGTCGTCTCGAGCGCGATCCGCGCCGACAACCCGGAGCTGGCCCGCGCCGCCGAGCTCGGCATCCCGGTCGTGCACCGCTCCGACGCCCTGGCCGGCCTGATGGACGGCCTGCGGCCGATCGCCGTCGCCGGCACCCACGGCAAGACGACCACCACCTCGATGCTGGCCGTCTCCCTCTCGGCGCTGGGGCTGGACCCCTCGTACGCCATCGGCGGGGACCTGGACGCCCCCGGCTCCAACGCCCACCACGGCGAGGGCGACATCTTCGTCGCCGAGGCCGACGAGAGCGACCGCAGCTTCCACACGTACACGCCGCAGGTCGCGATCATCCTCAACGCCGAGCTCGACCACCACGCCAACTACGCGTCGGTGGAGGAGATCTACGCGTCCTTCGAGACCTTCGTCGGCAAGATCCCCGACGGCGGCACCCTGGTCATCGCCCACGGCCAGGCCGGAGCCGCCGAGATCGCGGGCCGGGTCCGCGGCCAGGACGGTCTGAACGTCGTCACGTACGGCGAGGAGCCCGAAGCCGACGTCCGGATCACGAAGATCACCCCGCGCGGCCTGACCAGCGAGGTCACCGTCGTCATCGCCGGCCGGATGCTCACCTTCACCGTCTCGGTGCCCGGCCGCCACTACGCGCACAACGCCGTCGCGGCCCTCGCCGCCGGTGTCGCGCTCGGCATCCCGGCGCACAACCTGGCCTCCGCCCTCGGCAAGTACACCGGGGTCAAGCGCCGCCTCCAGCTCAAGGGCGAAGCGGCCGGCGTCCAGGTGATCGACTCCTACGCGCACCACCCCACGGAGATGACCGCCGATCTGGAGGCCATCCGCGGCGCCGCCGGGGACTCCCGCATCCTGGTCGTCTTCCAGCCGCACCTCTTCTCCCGCACCCAGGAGCTCGGCACGGAGATGGGCGCGGCCCTCGCCCTCGCCGACGCCTCCGTCGTGCTCGACATCTACCCCGCGCGCGAGGACCCGGTCCCCGGGATCACGAGCGAGATCATCATCGACGCCGCCCGGGCCGCGGGCGCCGACGTCACCCCCGAGCACGACAAGGACGCCGTCGCCGACGTCATCGCGGGAATGGCCAAGCCCGGCGATCTCGTTCTCACCATGGGTGCGGGCGATGTCACGGACCTCGGGCCGGTCATCCTGGCCCGTCTGGCGGGCTGACCGGGCCCGGAGCGGTGCCCGGTCGGTTCCGAGTCGGTCATGAGGGAACGGGAGAGTCATGTCGTACGAGGTAGAGAAGACGGACGAGCAGTGGCAGGCGGAGCTGACCCCGTCCGAGTACCAGGTGCTGCGCCTCGCCGGCACCGAGCCCGCCTTCCGCGGTGAGTACACGGACACCAAGACCGAGGGCGTCTACTCCTGCCGCGGCTGCGGCTCCGAGCTGTTCCGCTCCACGGAGAAGTTCGAGTCGCACTGCGGCTGGCCGAGCTTTTACGATGCACGCAACTCGGACGCGGTGGAACTTGTGTCCGACCATTCACACGGGATGGTCCGCACCGAGGTCCGCTGCGCGATGTGCGGCTCCCACTTGGGGCATCTCTTCGAAGGCGAGGGTTACCCGACCCCGACCGACCAGCGGTACTGCATCAACTCGATCTCGTTGCGGCTGAGGCCGGACGAGGACTGACCGTAATCAGCTGACGATGGGCCGACTGATGCCCGCACAGGGAGTTCTGTGGGGGCATCTTCGCGTTTCATCAAGCCGTGTGTCAGGAGGTGTGGAGAAAGGGCGCAAGTGTCGCGGCCACCGCAGCGGACCTCAGATAAGGAGATGCGCGGTGGAAGTCGAACGGGGCGATGCTGTCCGTCAGATCGAGATCCACCGACGGGAAGCGCTGCTTGAGGGGGCGCGGGACGGCGACGATGTCCCCGTGATCGCACAGGTTGACCCACCGGCGCACGCCTGGCGGATGCTCTCCGGTGCCGTTGGCCGGGGCTGGTGACAGACGGTCGAAGACACCGTGGCGGAGTGCGAGTGGGGAGCCGAGTGTCAGGAGCAGGTCGACTTCGAGTTCCGGGTGGGCGTGGAGGGCCTCGTAGGCCACGACGCTTCCGAGGGAGTGGGCGATGACCACGCGGGCACCCGTCGAGGAGATGACGCCTGCGACCTCCTCGCGGGCCGCTGCGCGGACCGTGTCGTCCGGCCCGCCGAGATAGCGCGTGACGTCGCGGAAGAGCGTGGCGATGAACGCGCGAGTCAGGCGGCCGTCGAGACTCAGGTGCTCGGAGATCGCGGAGACGAGCTGCCGAAGCGGAACGGCCAGGCGTCCCTGAGACGTTGCGGGTGGCGGAAGCCTCAGGCCCAGGGACTCGTCCAGCGATTCCGCCCAGTGGGCGACGACCTCGGCCAGGTGCGGGTGCTCGCGCTCCAGCTGATCAAGGTCGTCGGAACCTTGCGCGACGGGCCTGCCGCGGTGGAGATGGTGGGAGTAGTAGGCGTAAGTGACAGGGACGTGCTCGGCGGACGTGCCCAGCCCGGCGGCGAGGTCCTTGGCCCAGACGGCCGAGCGGGCGGTGACGAGATCGGCCGGTGGGACGGCGGACAGGTACTGGCCCACGCCGTGTACGGCCACGAAGGCGGTCATCGGATGCATGTCCCTTGGTCGGGGGTCGGATACGGGAGTACGGGGAGCCGGTCGTGCGGTGCCATGTGGATGACGTCCGGGCCCACCCCGATGTAGAGGGCACCGTCTGGGGCGACGGCGATGGCGCACACGGTGTCCGGGAACCAGAAGACGTCGACCTGACTGCCGCTTCTCAGGTCCCACAGCCGCAGGGATCGGTCGAGTCCGCCGGTGAAAAGGTACGGGTCTCCGTCGAGCAGGACCGGAGTCGCGGCGAAGACCGCACGGGCGTGTCCGGCCAGTGTGAACGTCCGGGTGGCGTCGAGAGCGGTCACGCGCACCTCGCCCCGGTCGTCACCACTGACGGCGTACGTCTGTCCGTCGATGTCGACGGTGGCGACGGCGTGTACGGCGACGGGGTGCTGGGCGACGAGTCGCGGGAGGGGCGGACCCAGCAGGTGTGCGGACTGGACGTGGCCGGAACGGTATCCGGCCAGGACGTGGGTGGCGGAGGCCGCCAGGCATGTCGCGGGTGCAGTCACAGGGACCGTCACTCCCCATTCCTCGACGGCCCGGGCCTCGGAGGGCGCGAGCAGGACGCGCTCCGGCTCTCCTGCCCACGCCGGGTCCGTCACGTCGACGTTGGGCCAGCGGGTCATTCGGTCCAGGTGATCGGCGGTGGCTATTTTTACCCCGTCTCTGTCGGAGGCATAGATGACGTGCTGGGCCCCACGAATGGTGAGGGTGACGATCGCCGAGGCACCTGGGCCTTCACCCAGGTCGCGCCGCTCCAGGTGCTTCTCCGTCGTGTTCGTGTCCCACAGTGCGACCCCGTTGTGAGCGCACGAGGCGACAATCCGTGGATGCTCGCCGGCCTCCAGGACCGCGATGCCGGTGGCTCGGTCCGGCAGCGGGAAGTCCGAGTGGTACAGCAGGTTGATCCTCTGCCCGATCACACCTTCCACGGTCCACAGAGCGATGCTTCCGTCCTCGCTGCACGAGACCAGACGGCCGTCGGACAGCACCGTCAGAGCATTGATGGCATGGGCGTGCCCGGGGTGGCGTTGAGGAATCTCGTGCCCGGCCGCGTCCGAGACGCGGACGGTGCCGCCGTTGCTCGCAGTAAGGATTCGAGTCCGGTGCGGTTCGGACACGATCGCGACACGGGTGATCGCTGTGGTGTGGCTGACGACCTGCCGTGTGCTGCCGTCGCCGTCCAGGGGGTTCAGCTGGGCGACACCGTCGGTGCCCGCGCTGAGGATGTACATGGATCCGTCCAGCAATACGGCGGCGAGGTCGGTGACGGCGTCGGCATGCAGGCGATCCTCGTTGAGGAGTTCCATGAACTCGTCGCCGATCCAGACGGTTCCGTCCTGATCGCCCGCGACCGGCTCGGGGCCGTGTCCCAGGTCGAGGTAGCGGTAGCACGACAGCCGCTCCTGGTTGGTGTGCGGCAGCTCGACCTCCTCACCGTGGACGGTCAGGACCTTGACCCAATCGTCGTAGCAGGCAACAACGCAGTCGCCCCTGCCGTCGACGGTGACGCGGGACAGCTGCCACACGTTGCCGTTGACGGCGGACAACTTGGTGGTGGCGAGCGGAGCGCCGGTGGCGATTTCCCAGTAGCGGATGACTCGGTCCTCGCCCGCGCTGGCCACCGCGGACGCCCCCTCGTACTGCACGCCCACCATGGACCAGATCGGCCCCTCATGAGCCGGGGTCCTCCACAGGAGACGCCCTGTGGCCAGGTCCCATCCCAGGAGTTCGCCGCTGTCGCAGCCCGTCACGGCGACATGACGGCCGCGGACCTTCCCGGCGACCACGCCTCCCACCGGAGCGCCGTGGTCTCCGAGTTCGACGGTCGTCGTCGCCGAGTCGAGGTCCCACAGTCGAGCCGTTCCGTCCTGGCCGGCTGTCAAGGCGTGTGGGCGGCCGTGCATCACCAGTGTCGTCAGGTCCCAGATTTTGCCGCGGTGCCCGGTCAGTGTCGTCAGGAGGCCGGTGTGCAGTGCCCGGCCGGCGGTCCAGAGGATGTGACGGCCGGTGTCCTGCGTGAGGTCTGCAGCCAGCTGCCATTGCTGGTGCCGAGCCGCGTCGACGGCCAGGATGTCGCGCCGCTGGTCGGGCGGACCGTCGTGGTGGGCTCCGTACGACGTCAGGTAGACCGTTCCGTGAGGGCCGTGTTTACCGTGGTAGAGCTCCTCGGCCAGTGGGGCCGGATCTGCGTGGACCAGGAATTCGCCGTCTTCGAGGAGTTCGTCGAGCTTGCCGGCGAGCGCGCTGTGGCGTGCGGCGTACCGCAGCAGATACGGCTCGGCGGTCGCCCATCGCCGACGGCCGGAGCCACTCACATGCACTGTCGTGAGCAGGCGTTCCCATACGATGGCCGCGTCCAGGACGGGACGTTCGCGGAGGCGGTCGGCCAGTCCCTGGTGGAAGAGCCGGTAGAGCGGGGCGCCTTCACGATCGACGTTGCGGCGTATGTAGAAACGCGCGGCCCGAAGCAGTTCGGTGGTGGTTGCCCGGTCCTTCTCGGCCGGAACCGGATCGGATTTCATGATGTGGGCGAGGAGGTCTTCCGGCATCCCCGCACCTTCCGCCCAGGCCAGCGCGGCCAGCAGTTCGTGCAGGCCCGGTCGGGGGTCGAGCCGGAGGTGGAGGTCGAGTACCGCGTCGAGCGTGCGGGGCACGTCACTGCCCAGGAGCACGGCCTGTTCGGCCGTCTCCGGCGGTGTCATCTGTTCCTGGAGAAGCCGCAGATAGAGCCCGGCGACAAGGAACTCGCCCCAATCGCGTGACCCGTTCACCAAGGTGTCGGCCAGCGTGCTGCCCAGGCTCTCGGCTGCCGCGAGTGAGCACCAGGGCGTCCCACCAGGGTTCAGAGGCCGCAGTACGCGCAGAACGAACTGGGCCAAGTCCTTGCGGAGTTGAAGGGGCGACACCCCGTCCAGGTCGATCAGTCCATCGTGTGCGCGGGCCGCCTCGATGAGTGGCCGCAGTGCCGCTTCCGGGCGCGCCGCGACGAGCATTCTGCACAGAGGTGCTCCGTCCGACCGCCGAATCGACGCCAGCGGTAGCAGTACGGCGCTGACCAGATCGGCCGGGTGCTCGGCCTCGTCCACCGCGTCCATGACGAGACAGGGGGGTACGGGCTTGGCCCGCAGTGCAGTGACCAGCTGGTCAGTTGTCCACATCGTCGCGTGGCCGGGAGAGCCGAGCTCCCACTGGGCGGCGAGCGAGGTGAGTATCTCTGAGACACCGCGCCGCCGCGCGTGCACGATCGCAAGCCCGTCGGTGGCCTGGGGAATGTCGCCGCCCGACGGCCGCCACAACTGCTCGGTGGCCTCATGCAGCAGTGGATGTGCGGCGCACACGAAGGTGCCGATCAGAGCGGATTTACCGACCCCTGGTACGCCGGTGACCACGCGCATCGAAGCCCCGTGGCCGTCCAACCAGCCTGCCAGTTCCTGGAGTTCACCGCTCCGACCGGTGAAAGACGGAGCGCCGAGGTCGCCGAAGGCGCTGTCGGCACCATGCGCCCGGATCACGAAGTGGCGGGCGTCGGCCACTTCGTCGAGAAGGGTGAACACAGCAGGATCCACGCCGGTGAGTCTGCGAGCGCCAGCCGGTACGTATCCGGGGTTGGAGAAAAACTTCAGATGCGACAGGTCCGCGCCGAGCGCGGCCAGCGGCTGCTCGACGGATTGCGGATTCAGGGCTGTGCTCCGCGACTCCACGTGGAGGGCCACCTCGCGGCAGAACCGGGCGATCGGGATGTACGGCACCGACGTGTCGAGCTTCAGGGCCCCGGAGGCGAAGCCGCGGAGTACTTCATCGACGGCGGTGCTCAGGCGGCCGTCGTAGGCGTCCTGCTCCGAGTGGCAGGCGGCGAGCACCCAGACACGGCGGCGCTCCGGCCGGACCAGCGACCGCAGATGCTCGGTCACCACGGCCCCGGAATGGCACAGATCGAGGATCAGCAGAACGGCTGGATCGCCGCTGCCGTCCGTGTCTCGGTTCTCCGCCATGTCGACCCAACGGGCCAACGTCTCGGTGAGGCGGCCGTCCCCACCCACCGCCTGGATGCCGTGACCGTTGCGGGTCGGTTCTCCGTGCGCGAGGAGATGAATGACGATGAAGTCGGCCTCGCTGCGGACAGCCTGAGTGAGGGCGTCCCCCAGTGCGGTGGCCGTAGCCGCAGGGTTGCGACCGGACTCCAGGAGAACATAGGCATACTGCTTCTCCAACACTTCGCCCACCCGTTGCGCGTACGGTGCCGCGTAGGTGAGTTGCTGCCACCGTGGGGGCGAGTCGTCGGCAGGGTCCGTGGCCGGTCCTTCGATGCCGACCACCAACGCCTGACGCCGCATCACGCATCCCCCGTCCCCGTGAACACCCCTGAGTGTTCGATGCATTGTGTCAGTTGGGGGCTGGTGCCGAGACGGGACCCAACGGCGGCGGATCATGCTGGTGAGTTCGGCAGAGCCATCGGTGGGACTGCGGCGGAGTCGACGGCCGCGGAGGGGAAGTTGGCGGTGATCTTCCCCAGCGGCTCGGATGACCTCCAAGCGCACCAGGAGGTGCTGCGGCCGCCGGGCGTTCACGTGGCCCCGGTGTGAGCGTGACGGGTGTGAACTCCCGTGGTTCCTGGGGTGGAACAAGGAACGGCTGGCCGTCCTTCTTCGACCCGAAGGACGCCGACGCGGTCGAGCTGAGGGCGGACGTCGCGCACGGCATGGTCCGCACCGAGGTGCTCTGCGCGAAGTGCGGCTCCCACCTGGGCCACGTCTTCGAGGGCGAGGGCTACCCGACGCCCACGGACCAGCGCTACTGCATCAACAGCATCTCCCTGCGGCTCACCCCCGGCGCCGGGGCCGCGGGGGCCTGAGCGGACCGGCGGACCGCCGGTCCGTAGGGCTCACCGGAGCCTGGACGCCAGTTCGGCGAGCCAGGCGCCGGGCCCGTAAGGCGCGGGGGGATCCACCTCCATGCCCAGTTCCGCCAGGGCCACGGCGTAGTCCGACTCGTCCAGCGGCAGGGACAGCAGGTCGTGCAGCTCGCCGTCGAGCTGCGCGACCAGGCCGGGATCGGTGCCGTCGAGGTAGTCCCGCAGCGCCGCGTCGTGGTCCTCGAACTCGTCGGGCGCGTCCTGGGAGAACCAGCCGCCGAGCAGCTGCGCGAGTTCGGGGAACCGGGCCTGCCACTCCCAGTGGGTCCGCGGGGTCGCGGGCGGCGGAGCCGCGCCCGTCTCCACGCTCTCCTTGAGCCGGTCCGCCAGGCGCAGCAGCCAGTCCTGGATCTCCGAGTCGGGCAGGCCGACGTCGGGCACCGGGTAGAACTCGCCGAGGCGCAGCCGAAGCCGGCCCGGCGGGTTCTGCGCGTACGTGCGGAGCTGGTGCTCGGCGGCGGCGATGGCCCAGGGCCGGGTGCGCCAGCAGTGCCGGAGGTAGGCGGTGAGCGCCTCCTCGTCGTCGGCGGTGCGGCCCAGGTGCGCGTGGATCACCTGGTCGAGTTCGCCGTACTTCCGGTCGTGTTCGAGGGGCTTGAGGGACACGGGGCAGCCTCTAGAGGTAGATCGGGAAGGTGCGGTGGACGCTGAAGCCGTGCGCGCTGGCGGCGTTCCGCCTGAGCACGACGCGGGCGGCCCGTACGTCCACGGCGTCCCGGCCGGCCAGCATCATCGCCTGGAGCAGGACCCGGCCGACGGGCTCGGGGCGGGAGGGCCAGGCGGCCTCGATGGTGAGCCGCTGCCGGGTGGACTGGGCCAGCCAGCGGTGGATCGCCTGCTCGTTGCGGGTCACGACCTGTTGGGTGGCCCACTGGGCCGTCTCACGGTCGGGGTAGGTGGCGGCGCGGTTCGCGACGGGGGTCATGAGTGCTCTCGCTGCATGTGGTCGTTGACGGTGTCGGTGAGTCCGCGCAGGCCGTCGCGGGTGGCCCAGTGGAGACGGTCCCCCAGGCAGCGCCCTCCGGGGAAGAGGACGAGGGCGCGCTGCGCCTCCGTCGCGAGGGCGGCGGCGCGATCGGCGCAGTACGGATGCTCGGCGGTCACGAACCTCTCGACGGTGTCCGTGAAGGGGAGGTCCCCCTCGTCCATGAGGACGGCGTCGAATCCGAAGAGGTGGGGGAACACCTGGAGGAATTCCCACCCCGCCATCGGCAGCTCGTCGTATTCGGGCGCCGGCTCGCGGTCGAGAATCCGTACCATTTCGGCGAGCATGCGCAGGTATTCGGCGGGCTCCATTCCATCGGCGGCCCGCGTCACCTTTTCCCGGAATTCCGGCGGATACGCCTCGAGCGTGCCGGACCGCGCGACGCTGTCCCCGGCGAACTCGAGCAGACCGGCCGCGACGTAGGGCGGGCAGTTCCACCGGGCGGCCCAGTCCCCGGCGACCACCCGGATGTAGCGCCGGATCTCGTCGTCCAGGGAGAGCTTCCCGCCCGACTCCTGGACCGAGAGGGCGAGGTCGACGAGCCGAAGCGCCGGGCCGCCCGTGAACAGTGCCGTAGGGGATGGCTGCACGTGCTCCACCTTTCTAGGGTCCGTTGTGCGGCATGGCGGTCAGCACGATGAACGGGGGCACCAGGCCGTCCTTGTAGATGAGGCGCACCTGGACCCAGTTCTTGTCCGTGGCCTGGGCGCTCATCCCGTCCGCATCATAGTCGCCGCGCGTGACGCTGCGTCCCGTGGACTCATGGGGGAATTCCAGGTAGACCGGCGGCTGAATTTCGGATTTGTTCGGGTCGTAGTTCGGGTTGTTCTGCTTCTTCTTCTCGACGCTCTCTATCCATTTCGAGATGCGGTCGGCGTTGTCGATGTCCTCGATCGCCGCCTGGCTGAACCGCTGTGCGGAGGCGAGGTCCTTGAAGGAGGAAGCGGCGGGCGCGCCGGCCTGATCGCGGAGGCGCTGCCTGAGCTGGTCGTCGCTGAGGCCGACGTGCTTGTCGATGGGGTGGCTGTCGTAGAGGCCTTCCTGGTTCGCCAGGTCCATCGGATAGAACATGTTGTCCGGGTCCTGCCCCGGAACGGTGAAGCGGTGCTCCGGCTTGAAATCGTTCAGCGACCGGGCGCCGAACGCCTCGGAGCGGCCCTCCTCGGACTGGAAGGTCGGCGCGCTCCGGTACGCCTCGTCGAGGGCCGGCATCAGCGCGTTGAGCCGGCTCTCCACCCCGCGCAGTTCGCCCTCGTACGTCGCCACGGCCCGGTTGATCGCGGCGGTGTCCACTTTGAGGGTGATGCCGATGGACACCTCCTTGCCGATGCCCAGCAGCTTCTTGCCCAGCTTCTTGACGTCGTCGAGGTCGGGCTTCAGGTCGGCCAGGGCGTCCCGGATGGCCTTCTTGTAGATGCGCCAGACCTCGTGGCGCATCTTCTGCGCCGACTCGGCGAAGGTGCGCATCGCCTTGCTGACTTCCTGCGTGGTGTCGAAGAGCACGGCCGTCACGGGGTGGCTGCCGCTGCCCTGCCCGCCGGCCGTGTCGTGCTTCCACTGGTAGCCCGCGGTCGATGTGCCCCACGCGGTGGTGCCCCAGAGGGAGCTGGTGAACTGGCGCATCGCCGCCTGCCACTCGCCGTTGTTCGGGTCGGAGACGGAACCGACCAGACCGGTCAGAGCGCTGTCCACCTGCGTGACGGCGAACCCGGGCCTCAGCCAGGCCAGGGCGATCTTGTCGATCTGCTGGTAGTCGGGGAGGGGCAGGATGTCGGCGGCCTTTCCCCACCGGCCGACGTGGTGCAACAGCTTGCGCACGATGTCCGCCGCCCAGTCGGGAACCCCCTCCAGCAGCCAGGAGATGAAACCGCTGCTGTAGTCGTCCATGTCGCCCCAGCGCAGATCGGTGATCTGCTGGTACTTCGGGGGTGTGTCGATGACCTTGGGCAGGGGGAACTGCACCGCGGGAGCCGCGCCGGACGGATGGCTCGCGGCCTCCGCCCTGGAGTAGTTGTTCGCCGTCGTGACGAATCCGACCGCGACGCCTCCCACGCCGGCGACGCTCTTGGCCCACACCTCGAGGAAACGATTCCCCACCTTCACGTACGCGGCGGACACGCTCTCCGCGGCGCTCCCGTACCCGCCGCAGTCCATGTACTCCACGAGGTCGTAGAGGAAGTCGTTCGCCGCCTTGTGCAGCATGTTCTGCTGCAGGACCACGTTCCCGGCGACACCGTTCAGCTGTGAGGGAGTGACGTCGAACCCGCCGCCCGGGGCCGGCGCCGCGGGTCCGGCCATCAGGCCGCCCCCCATCCGCGCAGCACGGCCCGATGGGCCGCGGTGTAGTTCGTGTGGCCCGTCGTCACGACCTCGTGCAGCCACTTCTGGGCGGCTTCCAGCTCCTGCATCTGCCGGTCCCACCGGTCGAGTTCGTCGACGAACGCGTCACGGGCCTCGCCCTCCCAGCTCAGCACCACCTTCTCGGTACGGGCGTAGAGCGTCTCGAGCTGCCCGTTGAGCTGGCGGAGGACGTCCTCCAGCTCCCGGGCGAGTCCCTGGAGCGTGCCGAAGCTGACACCTATGTGGTCACCGGACATGCGGATCCCCCGTCCTTCCCCCGAGTTGGGTGTGCGTCAGATGTCCAGAAGGGCGCTGCGCGGCGCCGGCGGCGCGGTGCCTTCGGAGAGCCGGTCCACTTCTTGGGCGACGTCGACCGCACTGCGCACCTTGCGAAACGCCTGGAGTACGTCCAACTCCTGCTGGGTGAACCCGTCGCGGCCCATGCGAACGGCCTCCTCGAGGACCACGAGGATCTCGCGGATGCGTACGGCGTCCTCGGCGGCGGCCCGGTGCAGATCCCGGTAGGCCTTGCCCGTCTCGCCCTTCCACCCCGCCTCGATCCGGTCGACGATCGCGTCCATGCGGCGGACCTGGCCGTCGAGGTGTCGCTGCATCGCGTCCATGTCGTCGGCGAGCTTCGTCAGGTCGCCCTCGGACGCGTTCAGGTCGGCATCGCTTGCCACGGCCCCCGCCTCTCATCGCTCGCTCCAGCCTAACAACAGCACCGACACGCTCTCCCGTGGGGCGAGTTGACGCACCCGGGGCGGGTGTGCGGACGCGGGACGAAAGGCGACCCGGGTGGCACGAACCGCCCGACGAGGTCTTCCGTTCTCCAGGTGTACGGCCCACTGTCACGCAAGCAATGCCGGCCGGTACCCGGGGGCCGCTGTCCTTGGGGCGCCCCGGGCGCCGCCGCACAGCTTCCCCTCACCCCCGCTCTCACCCCGCAGAGGTCGTCGACACCATGGCAGAACTGAACCGCCGCAGGTTCCTGCAGATCGCGGGCGGCTCGGCCGCCGCCACGATGCTGAACGAGAGCATCGCGCGCGCCGCCGCCGTCCCGGCGCAGGGCAGCACCGGGACGATCCAGGACGTCGAACACATCGTCGTCCTCATGCAGGAGAATCGTTCCTTCGACCAGTACTTCGGCTCGATGAAGGGCGTACGGGGCTTCGGCGACCCGCGTCCCGTCCTGCAGGACAACGGCAAGTCCGTCTTCTACCAGTCCAACGGGCTGAAGGACGTCCTCCCCTTCAACCCGCAGGTCAACGATCTCGGCATGCAGTTCGTCGAGGGCCTCAACCACGACTGGGCCGGAGGCCACGCGGCGTACAACAACGGCAAGTACGACAAGTGGGTCCCGGCCAAGACCGCCACCACCATGTCGTACATGACGCGGAACGACATCCCGTTCCACTACGCGCTCGCCGACGCCTTCACCGTCTGCGACTCCTACCACTGCTCCTTCATCGGCGCCACCGACCCCAACCGCTACTACCTGTGGTCGGGTCACACGGGCAACGACGGCGTCGGCGGCGGCCCGGTCCTCGGCAACCAGGAGGCCGGCTACGGCTGGAAGACCTACCCCGAACGCCTGGAGGCGGCCGGGGTGTCCTGGAAGATCTACCAGGACATCGGCGACGGCCTGAACGCGGCCGGGTCGTGGGGCTGGACCGGCGACGCCTTCCGGGGCAACTACGGCGACAACTCGCTGCTGTACTTCAACGCCTACCGCAACGCCCAGCCCGGCAGCGCCCTGTACGAGAAGGCGCGTACGGGCACCAACGCCAAGGCGGGGGAGGGCTACTTCGACAAGCTGCGCGCGGACGTGGTGAACGGCGCCCTGCCCCAGGTCTCGTGGATCGCGGCGCCCGAGGCGTTCAGCGAGCACCCGAACTGGCCGACGAACTTCGGCGCCTGGTACATCGCGCAGGTGCTCGACGCGCTGACCGCGAACCCGGCGGTATGGGCGAAGACGGCCTTCTTCATCACCTACGACGAGAACGACGGCTTCTTCGACCACGTCGTACCGCCGTACCCGCCGGCCTCCTCGGCCTGGGGCCTGTCGACCGCGGACGTCACCAAGGACCTCTACGCGGGCGGCGGCGGTTACGCGGCCGGCCCCTACGGCCTCGGCCCGCGCGTCCCGATGATCGTGGTCTCCCCGTGGAGCAAGGGCGGCTACGTCTGCTCCGAGACCTTCGACCACACCTCGGTGATCCGCTTCATGGAGAAGCGGTTCGGCGTGCGGGAGCCCAACATCTCGCCGTGGCGGCGCGCGGTGTGCGGCGACCTGACCTCGGCCTTCGACTTCAGCAGGTCCGACGCGTCCCCGGCGGCCCTGCCGCCCACGGCCGGGTACCTTCCGCCGGACCACAACGCCCGTCCGTCCTACCACCCGGTCCCGCCGGCCACGGGCACCCTGCCCCGGCAGGAGGCCGGCAGCAAGCCGACGCGCGCGCTGGGCTACGTCCCCTTCGTGGACGGCAGGGCCACGCCCTCCACGGGCCAGTTCACCCTCACCTTCTCCTCGGGCCCCTCCCTCGGCGCCCACTTCCACAGCACCTCGGGCAACCGCACGGACGGCCCGTGGCCCTACACGGTCGAGGCGGGCAAGACCCTCGCCGACACCTGGAGCACGAGCGGCTCCACCGGCAACCAGGTCAACCTCACCGTCTGGGGCCCGAACGGCTTCCTGCGCACCTGGAAGGGGCCCGCGAAGAAGGCCGGCCCCGAGGTCACCGCCCGCCACGACGGGACCTCCGGCAACCTGGTCCTGTCCCTGGCCAACGGCGGCACGACGGCCGTCAACCTGACCGTCAGCAACGCCTACGGCGGCGCTGCCCAGACGTTCAAGGTCAACCCGGGCGCGACGGTCCCGTACACGGTGGACCTGCGCGCCACGGCCCGCTGGTACGACGTCACGGTCGTCTCGGACGCGGACACCACCTTCCTGCGCCGCTTCGCAGGGCACGTCGAAACGGGCGCCGCGGGCGTCTCGGACCCGGCGATCAAGACCGTCTGACGCGAGATCAAGACCGTCTGACGCGGTCGTCCGGTACGCGCAGCAGCCGACGTTCCAGGATCGCGAGGTCCTGCGGGCGGTGGCTGCGGGCGTGCCGGAGCAGGAGGTCACGGGCCGTGTCCGGGACGCGGCGGCGCTTGGGGTGGCGGGTGGTGAACTCCTCGCTCGCGAAGAACCGTACGGCCGCGCCGAGTCCGTCGCGGTCGGTCTCCCGGACCGCCCACGCCAGGTCCTGGGTGGCGGCGCCCACGAGCAGGCGCCGAGGGGCCAGCTCCGCGAGGAGCGAGGCCGCGTCCGTGGGGGTCGCGCGTACGGCGCCCTGCCAGGAGAAGGCCGAGGACAGCGGGATCCGAGCCGGCGGCGCCGGATCCCCGCCGAGGGCCAGGGCCCGCGCGTAGGCGCGCAGCGGCTCCGGGGCGTCGGCCGCCCACCGGGCCCGGTGCCGGGCCGGGATCCCCCCGGCCGCGCCCGGATCGAGGAGCCGGGCCAGCGGTCCGGGCCGGTGCGGCGGGACGCCGCGGATCGCGGGGTCGGCCGGGTGGTCGAACGGATCGGGCTCGCCCTCGCAGCAGGTGAAATCGACGTCGGGGTGGGGCTGCGAACCCGGCTCGGGGGCCCGCTCGGGCACCCGCTCGGCGGGCCAGACGGCAAGGACCTCCGCGAGCTCGCCCGCATCGGTGATCTCGTAGCGCGACGGGTGGTACGGGTGGGCGTCACGGTTTTCCCCGTCGCGGACCCGGACGCACCGCACGGCAACGGACGGTGTCGGTTTCACGGTGTGATCGTAGGGCCGGTGGGCAGAACGTACGGCGGCAGTTCCTTCCGCCCGCGTCACCGAGGGAGAACGCATGGCCATGGCCCACCGCAGGATCGGCACCGGGCCCGTCCGGGTCGTCGTCCTGCACGACTGGTTCGGCACCTCCGCCAACTGGGGGTCCGTACTGGACCACCTGGACCCCCGTGAGTTCTCCTATGCCTTCCTGGACTACCGGGGCTACGGCGACCGCCGCGACGTCACCGGCCGCTACGACCTCGCCGAGATCGCCGACGACGTCCTCGCGCTCGCCGACGAACTGGGCTGGGACACCTTCTCCCTCCTCGGTCACTCCATGGGCGGCAAGGCCGTGCAGCAGGTCCTCGTCCGAGCCCCCGAGCGCGTCGAGAAGCTGATCGGGATCAACCCCGTCCCCGCCGGCCCGTACGCGATGGACGAACCCACCCGCGCCCTCTTCTACGGCGCGGCCGAGGACGCGGGGAACCGCCGCGCCATCCTCGACCTCGTCACCGGCCGCCGCGCGAGCCCGTACTGGCTGGACCGGATGGTCGAGCACTCCCTCGCCGTGTCCCGGCCGGAGGCCTTCGCCGCCTACCTCGCGAGCTGGCAGCCGCTCGACCTGTCCGCCGCCGTGAAGGGCAGCACCGTCCCGGTGCTCGTACTCGTCGGCGCCTACGACCTCGCGATCACCGCCGACGTCATGCGGGCCACCTGGCAGGTCTGGTACCCGGACTGCCGCGTCCAGCCGCTTCCGGGCGCCGGCCACTACCCGCCGCACGAGGCTCCGGTCGCCTTCGCCACCGAGGTGGAGGCCTTCCTGCGCACCCGCTGACCCCGTCGGCCCGGACCGTCCCGCCCGCCCGCCCGCCCGGGGAGTGCGGCGAGCGGGGTCCGGCGCGTGCACCGGGGCTCAGGGCGGGCTCAGGCGGCCCACCAGCCACTCCAGTGCCGCCGGCACCGCACGGGACCAGGTCTCGCCGCGGGCACCGCGGTCCAGGAGGATCGACGACACCCGGGCGGGCGGCCGCACGGCCTCGATGAACTCCTGCGTCCGCGGGTACCGGTGCCCGTCCGCCGGGCCGCTCGCCACCAGGAGGGACACCGGCGGCTGCGGCCGGTTCCGCAGCCGCCACAGCAGGTCGTTCTCCCGCCGGTAGAGCGGGTCGCCCCCGAACAGGTCGCCCGTGGCCGCGTCCTTCGCCGCCTCGTAGGAGGCCGACAGCCCGGCGGCCGCCCGGTAGGCGTCCGGCGTGCGCAGGGCCAGCTTCAGCGCGCAGTACCCGCCCACCGAGAGGCCCATCACGCCCCACCCGCGGGCGTCGCGCGTGAGCCCGTAGTGCGAGGCCACCGCCGCCCGCAGGTCCCGGGCGAAGAAGGTCTCCACCCGGGGCCCGCCCGGCACGTCCACGCACTGCGTGTCCCTGGGGGGAGCGACCGTCGGAGACGTCAGCACCAGGACCGACGGCCGCATCCTGCCCGCCCGCACCGTGTCCAGCGCCAGCCGCGGGTAGCGGAACAGGTCGAGCAGCACCCGCGTCGTACTCGGGAACCCGCTCATGACCAGCACCACCGGGAACTCCTCCCGCCGCCGGGCCGTGGCCCGCAGGTACTGGGGCGGGAGGTACACGTACGCCTGCGCCGTCAGCCCGCTGCGCGCCCCGCGCACCGTGACCGCCTCGACCCGGCCAACCACCGCCGGGTCGTCCGAGCCCTCGTACCGCCAGGAGTGCGTGCCCCGCACCAGCAGCCCGTCCCGCCCCGACGGGTCCGTGCCCGTCGGCTCCGGCCCGCCGAGGCGCGAGGACCGCAGGTCGCGCCAGGAGCCGTAGAAGCCGTACGAGGAGTTCACCGCGAGCAGCAGCGGCACACCCATGGTCAGGGTGATCGCCAGTTGCAGCCCGGCCCGCCCCAGCACCGCCCGCGCCCCGCGCCCGGCCAACCGGGGCCACAGCCACACCGTGCCCCCGAACACCGCGGCCGCCAGGAGGACGGCCAGGAGCAGCGCCGGGGCGCCGGCGATGCCGAGGGAGACGGCGAGCGCGACCCGGATGTCGCTCTTCATGGCGCCGATCCTGCCAGGACGCGTGACGCCCGGCACGGCGGCGCGGGCCGTGGGGTGAAGGCGGGGAGAAGGAAAAACCCGTAGGGGGTACGAGGAAACCTCGTACCCCCTACGGGATCAACAGGGTGAGTGACGGGACTTGAACCCGCGGCCACCTGGACCACAACCAGGTGCTCTACCAACTGAGCTACACCCACCACGACGGGCGGCGGAACCACCCGGTCGATGTGCATGCACAGCATAGCCGATCAGCGCGGTCCTCCCGCGACGCCTTTCGGGCGACACCGCCGGGCCGGCCCGGGAGACGGCGTCCGTGCCGGGGCCCCGGATCGGCGCGGCCCCTGCCCTCCGCGCGCGGCTCACGGCAGGATCCCCGTATGGACCACGATTCCGATCACGACGCCGTTCACGCGCCCGCTCGCGACGGCGCCCACGACCGCGCCCACGACCGGGCCCACGACACCGATCCCTTCACGGCCGCCGACTACGCCGCCCGGATGGCCGCGGCCGCGCAGGCCGCCGCCGACGCGGGCCTGGCCGGCCTGCTGATCTCCCCCGGGCCCGACCTCACCCACCTCACCGGCTACCGGCCCGTCGACACCGAGCGGATGACCCTGCTCGTCCTCGCCGCCGGTCAGGAGCCCGTGCTCGTCGTCCCCGCGCTGGAGGCCCCCGACGCGGCGAAGGCGCCCGGCGCGGGGGCGCTGTCCCTGCGCGACTGGACCGACGGGAAGAGCCCGTACGCCGCCGCCTCCCCGCTGCTCGACGTGGCCGGCCGCTTCGGGGTCAGCGACAACACCTGGGCGCTGCACCTGCTGGGCCTGCAGAGGGAGTTGCCGACGACCTCGTACGTCTCGCTGTCCGACGGACTGCCCATGCTGCGGGCGGTCAAGGACGAGCGCGAGCTGGCCCGGCTCGCGGCCGCCGGAGAGGCCGCGGACGCCGCGTACGCGCAGATCCTGCACGTTCCCTTCGCCGGCCGCCGGGAGAGCGACGTCGCGGCGGACCTGGCCGCGCTGCTGCGCGTCCACGGCCACTCCCAGGTCGACTTCACCGTCGTCGGCTCCGGTCCCAACGGAGCCAACCCGCACCACGAGGCCGGCGATCGCGTCATCCGGCACGGAGACATGGTCGTCCTCGACTTCGGCGGGCTCAAGGACGGCTACGGCTCGGACATCTCCCGCACCGTCCACGTCGGCGAGCCCACGGAGGAGGAGCAGCGGGTCCACGACATCGTCCGCGAAGCCCAGTTGGCGGGCGTGGCGGCGGCCCGGGCGGGCGCCGCGTGCCAGGACGTGGACCGGGCGGCCCGCGCGGTGATCACCGAGTTCGGCTACGGCGAGCAGTTCATCCACCGCACGGGCCACGGCATCGGGGTGACCACGCACGAACCGCCCTACATGATCGAGGGCGAGGAGCAGCCCCTCGTTCCCGGCATGTGCTTCTCCGTGGAGCCGGGCATCTACCTGCCCGGGCGGTTCGGCGTCCGCATCGAGGACATCATCACGGTCACGGCGAACGGCTGCCGCAGCTTCAACAACGCCTCCCGGGAGATGGCGATCGTCGAGTAGGACCCCTGGCCTCCGGGCCGCCGGGCCCCGGACCCCGGGACCCGGCGGCGGGCGGCGGCCCTCAGGAGCCGAGGATCACCACCGACTCCGCCGGTACGTGGACCCGCCCGTCGGCGTCCGGATGCGCGACGGGGATCCAGGAGGCCAGCACCCGGGCGCCGTTGCGGCCCAGCGCGACCGTGGTCGGCTCGCCGGCGAGGTTCACCACCACGCGGATGTCGCCGCGGCGGAAGGTCAGCCAGCGGCGCTCCTCGTCGTGGGCGGTGCGGATCGCCGCCAGATCGGGATCGCGCAGGTCGGAGTGGGTCCGGCGGAGCGTGATCAGGGTGCGGTACCAGTCCAGCAGGCGGGCGTGCGGCTCCCGGCCGGGCTCGGCCCAGTCGAGGCAGGAGCGGTCCCGGGTCGCGGGGTCCTGGGGATCGGGGATCTCCTCGGGCTTCCAGCCGTGCTCCGCGAACTCGCGGCGCCGGCCCGCCCGGACGGCCTCGGCGAGCTCGGGATCGGGGTGGTCGGTGAAGTACTGCCAGGGAGTGCCCGCGCCCCACTCCTCGCCCATGAACAGCATCGGTACGAACGGACCGGTCAGTGCCACCGCCGCCGCGCACGCGAGCAGTCCGGGGGAGAGGGAGGCGCCGAGCCGGTCGCCCAGGGCCCGGTTGCCGATCTGGTCGTGCGTCTGGGTGTAGCCGAGGAAGCGGTGCGCGGGGGTGCGGCCGCGGTCCAGCGGGCGGCCGTGGTGGCGGCCCCGGAAGGAGGACCAGGTCCCGTCGTGGAAGAAGGCCCGGGTCATGGTCTTGGTGAGGGCGCCGAGCGGGGCCTCGGCGAAGTCGGCGTAGTACGCCTGCGATTCACCGGTCACCGCGCAGTGCAGCGCGTGGTGGAAGTCGTCGTTCCACTGTGCGTGCAGACCGATGCCGCCGGCCACGCGGGGGGTGGTGGTGCGCGGATCGCACTGGTCGGACTCGGCGATCAGGAACAGCGGCCGGCCGGTCTCGGCGGCCAGCCCGTCGACGGCCGCGGCCAGTTCCTCCAGGAAGGTGAGCGCCCGGCCGTCGGCGAGCGCGTGCACGGCGTCCAGCCGCAGTCCGTCGATCCGGTAGTCGCGCAGCCAGGCGAGGGCGCTGCCGAGGAAGTACGCGCGGACCTCGTCGGAGCCCGGCGCGTCCAGGTTCACCGCCGCCCCCCAGGGGGTGTGGTGGGTGTCGGTGAAGTACGGCCCGAAGGCGGGGAGGTGGTTCCCGGACGGGCCGAGGTGGTTGTGGACCACGTCCAGCACCACTCCGAGCCCGGCGGCGTGCGCCGCCTCCACGAACCGGGCCAGCCCGGCCGGGCCCCCGTACGGCTCGTGCACGGCCCAGGGCGCCACCCCGTCGTACCCCCAGCCGTGGCGGCCGGGGAAGGAACAGACCGGCATCAGCTCGACGTGGGTGACGCCGAGGGCGGTGAGGTGGGGGAGGCGGCCGACGGCCGCGTCGAAGGTGCCCTCGGGGGTGAAGGTCCCGATGTGCAGCTCGTACAGGACGGCGTCCTGGAGGGCCGTGCGGGGAGCCCGGACGGGGGTTTCGGGCGCCAGCGCCTCGAAGTCGACCACCGCCGAGAGGCCGTCCGGGCCGTCGGGCAGGCGGCGGCCGCGGGGGTCGGGCCGTACGGGTCCCGGGGCGCCGGCCGAGCCTTCCCGCGGGCCGCCGTCGTGGTCGGCGTCGTGGCCGCCTCCGGGGGCGTCACCGGGGTCCCGGCCCGTGTCCGCGGCGAGCACGAACCCGTACCGCGAGCCGTCGGAGGCCGGGGCGTCCACGACCCACCAGCCCTCCCGGTCCGGATCGCGCGTCATCTCGTACGCGGTCTCGTCGAGCCTCAGCTCGACCCGGCCCGTCAGACCTGTCAGCGGTGCCCACACCTCGAACTTCACGGACGGTCCCCTCGTCTCGCGGCGGTACCCCAACCTGCGTGTCCGGGCCATCATCCCCGGCGCGGCCGGGGAGTTCTGGACACTCTGCCCCCGGCGGGCCGACAATCACCCTGTGACGTCCAGTTTCGAGTTCCCCGCCTACCCCGTTCCGCGCCTGTCCGACGCCGAGCGGGACAGGGCGCTGGGCCAGCTCAGGGAGGGCGCGGCCCTCGGCAAGCTGTCGCACGACACCTTCCTGCGCCGCATGGAACTCGCCCTCGTCGCGCGCCGTTCCGAGGACCTGGCGGCGCTCACCGCCGACCTCGAGGGACGGCACGGCGCCGAAAACCCGTGGACCCGCCGTCTGTTCGGCTTGGTGGGGCGGGCCTCGGCGGTGTCGGTCGGCGTCCGGCGGGCCTGGGCCGCGGAGAAGCTGCCCAAACTGCTCCTCCCGCACCCCAGCGCCCAGCCGCTGCGGATCGGCCGCGATCCGGGCAACGGGCTGCGGCTCAGCCACGAGACGGTCTCCCGGGCGCACGCGGAACTGAGCATGAGGGACGGGGTGTGGGTGGTCACGGACCTCGGCTCCACGAACGGCACGACCGTGAACGGGCGCCGCGTGACCGGCTCCGCCCTGGTCCGGGACGGGGACCAGATCGGTTTCGGCCGGATGTCGTTCCGGCTGTCGGCCACCTAGCGCTGTGACCGGAAGGTCCGCCGGGTCCGCCGGGCGGCGGCATCTGCACGTCTCCGCGATCCCGGCCCGACGGCCCGGGACCCGGGTGGAGGGCGCACGGGCCCGGCCCGGAGGATGGCGTCCATGACACGCATGGAGCACGTTTCCGCCGCGGCGGCCCCGGAGACCGGAGCAGCCGCCCCATCCGTCGTACGACCCGCGCGCCCCGGGGACCTGTCCCGGTTGATCGAACTAATGCGCGAGCACATGGTGTACGAGAAGTCCGAGCCCCGGCCGGCCGACCTCGCCGACCGGCTCGGCCCGCTGCTGTTCGCCGAGGCGACCCGGCTGTGGGTGCTGCTGGCCGAGACCCCGGACGGCGAGGTCGCCGGGTACGCCGCCTGCTCGGCGCAGTTCTCCTTCTGGGAAGCCCGCGACTACCTCCACATGGACTGTCTCTACCTCGCCGAGGAGGCCCGGGGCCACGGCCTCGGCGCCGCCCTGATGGACGGCGTGCGCGACCTGGCCGCCGAGCTGGGCCTGGGCCACGTGGAGTGGCAGACGCCCGACTGGAACGAAGGCGCGATCCGGTTCTACGACCGGCTCGGCGCGACGAGCCTGCCGAAGCTCCGGTACACGCTGGTGACGGCCGCCGAACAGAACGGCGGGGCCCGGCCGGGCGACCGCCGGCCGGGCGGTCACCGGCCGGCCGCCACGAGACGCTCGTAGGCCGCCAGGACCACCCGCGACTGGTGCTCCACCTGCGTGGCCACCGGGACCCAGCGGGCCTGGAAGCGGGCCGCGAACTCCTCGCACCACCCCGTGACCAGCCGGTCCACGGCCGGCGCCGCCGGGTGGCTCTGGGCGCGCAGCACCCGCAGGAGCATCGCGGCGGGGCGCAGCGAGAGCCGGCGGCCGAAGGCGTCGATGCTGCCGACGTACGCGGCCGTCGCCTCGGCGGGGGCCCCGGAGCCCGTCCACTCGAGGGCGATGCGGGGGATCAGCGCGAGCGTCCAGTCCACCGCGCGCAGCAGGGTGTCGGCGGCCGGATCCGTACCGCCCGCCGCGGCCTTCCGCAACGCGGCCACCTGCGCGGCGTCGGAGGTGAGGCGGCCGGCGAGCATGCGCAGGGCGCCGCGCGGGTCGGGGTGCGGGGCCGGGTCGCCCACCAGGTCCGAGGCCCACATGGGGACTTCGACGATCGCGGTCGTACCGGCGTGGCGGTGGGTGCGGTACCAGGTGCTGAGACGGGTGTCCTCGGGAGGGTTCGCCGGGGCGTCCCCGGCGTCCCCGGTGTTCGCGGCAGCCGGACCGTCCGGACCGTCCGGACCGTCCGGGTGGTCCGGGTCGTCCGGGTGGTCCGGGTCGGGCATCACGAAGATCCCCGCACCGGGGGAGGGCCAGCCGGACGCGTCGGAGGCGCTCGTCTCCACCGGGATGCGCAGGTCGGCGGCCGACTTCCCGAAGGGCTCGGCGAGGCCCGGTATGTCCCGGGTGAGCTGCACCCAGGAGCCGCCGAGATCGGTGCCGTGCAGGGAGACCTGGAGGGCGGGGCGCAGCTCGTCGATGAGGCGGGTGAGGGCGAGGGTCTCCGGGGGGAGACGGTCCGGGGGCAGTAAGGACGGCGCCCACTCGGGCTGCTCGGGTCCGGGCGGACGGAAGAAGTTCCGGTGGTAGTCGAGGAGCGAGCGGGGGCGGGGCGTGCGGTGCAGGGCCGCGCCGTCGGGGTCGGCGCAGAGCAGGAAGTGCCAGGTGGTTCCGGCGGCGGGTACGCGGACCAGGCGCCGGGCGAGTGCGAGGGCGGTGGCACCGCCGACGGGCTCGTTGGCGTGTGCGCCGGCGACGACGAGCACGTTGGGCGCGGCTCCCCCCGCCCCGGCCGCCGTCCCCGCCGCCGCCGTTCCCGTCCCCGACTCGGCCTCGGCCCGGGCCTCAGCCTCTGCCTGGGTCGTTGCCGTTGTCGTCGCCCTTGCCGGGGACCCTACGGAGAGCACCCAGAGCGGCTCCCCCGCCCGGGAGGTGCCGGCCTGGCGGAGCCGGACGCGGTCGGGGTGCTCGTCGGCGAGCGCGCGGGCGGCGAGGGCGAGTTCGTGGGGAGTGGGGTAGCAGATGTCACGGATGAGGGTCACAGCTGATCCCTTTCCCGTGGCGGGGACGGGCTAGGCGTCCTTGCTGCCGCTGCGTGGTCGTCCCCGCCTCCGGAGCCCGGAACCACCACGTGCCGAAGGGTGTGAACCCCTTCGGCGTGCGCCGCCGAAGGCCGGTCCCCGAGGGGCCGGAGCCCCTCGGGGGCGTTGTCCGTGCCCCGTGTTCACACGGCCTCCGGCCCATCGCTCAGTCTTTGGTCCAGCTTCGAGAGATGAGGATTGGTGGGCTCGCGCTCGAGCCCCATCCGGACCACTTCGGCCGCGCGTGTCGTGTCCTTCGAGGCGATGTACAGCCAGGCGAGCCTGCTCAATTCCGTGGGAGTGGCTTCGCCGATCCGAGCCTCCATGAGGCGCACGATACTGGCGATGATCATGCTCTTGGAATCCGGGTCCAGACCGAGGGCCTGGTTCTTCTGGGCGTACGCGAAGCAGCTGGCGGCGTTCGCGATCTCGGAGTACTCGGCTCCCGGAACCTCTGCCAGATTGATGCGTGCGTTCAGCTCCTGGGAAACGTCGCCCAGTCGCCGGTTGATCTCGATGAGCTTGCGCCATCCGTCGAGATCGTCACTGTTCTTCTCCAGGAACCGCTCGATGCTTCGGCGCGCCTCGCCCAAGTCCTCGTCGCCGGGGCTCTCGAGGTAGAAATCGGCGATCCTCAGCCAGGCCGCGGCGTAGCGCTCGGCCACGTACTCGAGTGCTCTCATCTGCGTCCTGTAGTCCTGGCCGGACAGCCTTCTGGAGGCGATGACGCGGACCATCCGCTCCACTCGGGGACCCATTCCCTTCGCCACGTCCGTCGCCTGCATGGGGCCGAACTGCTGGATGAGTTCGGTGTCGGCGATGACCAGCGGCCGGAAGGGACTCACCTTGAGTTTGCTCTGACCGAAGACGGTGGCCGTCATGGGGGTTCTGATGAACTCGTCCCCGCCGTCGTCCGTGATGACTTCGATCATCGAGTAGCGTTCCAGCTGGTCCAGTGCGTCGTCCACGTCGATGGACTCGTTCTGCGGCCTGATGAGGGCTGCCTCCAGTGCGAGACGGGGAACGAGCGAACGCCAGTTGGCCAGGGTCAGGAAGACCCGCTGCGCGGCCGGGGTGAGGACTCCGTAGGACCGCTCGAAGAGAGCGCGGAGGGAGTCCTCCTTGTTGAGGAAGAGGCGCTTGACGGGCACCGCCCGCCCTTCGCGCTTCGTGTCTCCCAGCAGGATCTTGGCGAAGTAGGGATGTCCGTCCGTTTCCTCGTACAGCGAGTCGATGTAGCTGAGCGTCATCAAGCTCTCGATCCCGAGCTTTCGTGACGTCGTCATCACCAGGTCCTCGAACTCGCCCCGCTTGAGCCCTCGGATCTCTACCGGGAAGTCGGCCTTGAAGTCCCGCATGCGCGTGGTGATCAGTACCTTGTTCGGGCAGCGCACGCACGAATCGATGAACTGGTACAGCTCCAGCGGGTGCGACGCCGTCTCGAAGTTGTCGAACACGAGGAGGAGCCTCTTGTCCTCGTCCCGCTCGGCCAGGCTCGCGGCCAGGTACTCCGCCGGTTTGAACCCCTTGACCTGCGACTCGGCCGGGTTCATCAGCGACACGAACTGCTTGGCGATGTCCTCCTTGGAGAGGACCGCGGGCCGAACCGGCTTGGGGCCGGTGGCGAGCAGGTCGATGTCGCGCGCACTGAACCACAGGATGGCGAAGTAGTCGCCGTCCTGAGCGAGGCGGTGCAGCACCTCGAGCGCCAAGGACGTCTTTCCGATCCCTCCGCGGCCCACCAAGGTGACGACGGGGTGCCGGTCGTCCTTCAGGAGGCCGATGACCTCTTCCTCGAGGTCCGGCCTCCTTACGTATTCGGCGAGGCTGGGGGGAACGTTCGCGAAGGACTGGCCTTGGACGTCGAGGTTCGGCAGGCCCTCGGTTTCGCTGGCCGGCAGCGCTTCCGGAGGGGTCTGGAAGTCCGCGGCGTCCCGCCTGATCCTCACGTCCGATATGTAGGAAAGCATTTCGAACGTCGGAGCCGAACCCTCTCGGTAGCCGCCGTTGGCGACGAAGAAGTCCAGGGCGTCGACGTCGCTCCCGACGAGAGGGAGCGGCTTCAGTTCGGAATCGAAGGCAATGTAGGCGCCGTCGTCGTACGTGTGCTCCTTCTCCGATTTCAGATAGGAGAACTCCGACGCGTCACCCCCGATCGCGGTAACCCGGTACTTTCCGGAAAGGTTGCGGTGGAGGTAGACCCATGGGGCCGAGAAGATCGAGGATCCCGTGATGACGGAAAGGATGGCCTGCTGGAGGTGAGGGGCGGACGCAGAGCATTTCGACGTCGTGATCGCGCCGTGGCCCCGCGTCCTGTTCCGGAGCGTTGCGAAGCTCTTCACCCACCACTGCAGGTTGGCTTTGCGCGGAGCGGCCTCGAGGTCGGAGTCGATGACCTGACCGGCCTGGCTCAGGGCGTCGATGGCCACCCGCTGCCATGACGGGTGACCTTGCGGGAAGTTTTCGGTGAACTCGCGGGCGTAGGGGCGGGCGGCGCTCACGATATGGGCGCTGGCCGGTCCGGTGAGTACCTCGCTGAGCGCCCTCGACCATTCGCCGATGCCGTCCGCTCGGACGAGTTGGTAGGCAATTTTGTACCGCTGTCGGTCTCGGTCGTTCTCGACGCCCGCGAGCAGGGCGGACATGGTCAATTTTATGACGAGCTCGCCCAGCAGCATGAGGTCATGGAAATATGCGGTATCCGAATCCTGCCTGCTTTGGTCCGCGCGTTCCCACATGCGGTTGAGGATTTTGGAGTTAAGAGAGTGCACTGACCGCCCCTTGCCGCACTTATCGTGCCGACGCATGCAGAGACGGGTCATCTTATGGCTCTGACTGGGGGTCAGCAACCCGCTTTACGCACCTTCCGCGGATAGATATTTCCACGACGATTCTCCGTTCTCGCGGAGCGCCCCGCCGGCCCGTACGGTGCGTGTGTCAGGGCTCCCGGCGCACCGCGCACCGCACACCGCGCACCGCCACGGCCGCCGGGGCAACGGATCGTGGCGGTGCGCAGGCGGTGGGCCCCGCTACTCCTCGCGCCGGAGGACGGCCACGGGACGCGTCGGGCCCAGGAGCTCGGACAGGCGGGCTTCGCCCGTCAGGGGGGTGGCCGCGTGGAGGAGGGGGCGCCAGCGGCCCGGGGGCAGGGGCAGGACCGTGTCGCCCCAGCCGCCCGACAGGGACAGGCGGTGGGACAGCCGGGTGGCCACCGCCAGCAGGGCGGGGGAGCGGGTGAAGGCCACGCAGTGGTCCGCCGCCGGGCCCCGTGCCGCCACCGGTGCGTAGCCGGTGAACAGGTCGGGCCGCCTCCGGCGCAGCCGGAGCAGCGTCGCGGTGAGGGCGAGCTTCTCCTCCGCCGTGCCGTGCGGCACGGCACCCGCGTCCAGCCGGGCCAGGGCCGCCCCGGGGAAGTCGGCGGGGCGCCGGTTGTCGGGATCCACCAGGGCCCGGTACTCCGTCTCGGAGCCCTGGTAGATCTCCGGCACCCCGGGCATCGCCAGGTGCAGCAGCGCCGCGCCGAGCACGTTCGCCCGCGCCGCCGCCTCCAGCGCCGCGGGCAGCTCCGGGGCCGCGGCGGGCACGTACCGCGCGAGCGTGGCCTCGTACGCCGCGTCCTGCTCGGTCCAGCTCGTGTGCAGGGCGGCCTCGCGGACCGCCTTCAGCAGGGCCTGCTCCAGCCGCTTGGCGCGCTCCGGGCCGTCGTCACCGAGGCCCAGCGCCGTCTGCCACGCCACCCAGGCGAGTTGGGGATCCGGCCTCTCCGACGGCTCGGGCCTCTCCGGCGCGTCCGCCGCCTCCGCCCCGGCCGCCGTGGGCGGCCTGAGTCCCGGTTCCTGCGACAGTACCGAGATCCGGGCCCGGACGTCCGCGCTGCGCTTCGTGTCGTGCGTGGTCAGCACCGTCCCGGACGCGGGCCAGCGCCGGTCCAGTTCGGCGCAGTACGCGTGGAACTCGGCCGGCGTGACCGCCGGGCTCCCGGGGTCCCCGCCCACCTCGGTCGCCGACAACAGCGGGGCGTACCGGTAGAACGCCCTGTCCTCGAGGGACTTGGCGCGGAGCGCGGCGGACGTCTGGGCGAAGCGGGCCGCGAAGACGGGATCGAGGAGCACGAGGTCCCGTACGCCGGCCACCGCGGCCGCCCCGCAACGCGCGGTGGCCGCCGCCAGCGCCCCGGGCGCCAGCTCCCGCTCGCCCGGGTAGGGCCGGTAGACGGGGTAGGCGATCAGGAGTTCCCGCACGGCGGGTGCCCGTTCCGGTCCGGCCAGCCGCTCGAGCGTCGCCAGCTCGGCGGCGAGGTCCCCGGTCAGGACCTCCCGCGCGCCCGCGCCGGCGGTCACCGTCCACGACGGCTGTCCGGTCGCCTCCCCGAAGGCCTCGGCGAGTTGCTCGGCCCCGGCCGGGTCGGTGAGTACCCCGTCCACCCGGTGCAGCGCGTCGTAGCCGGTGGTCCCGGCCACCGGCCAGGCGTCCGGCAGCCGCTCGTGGCGGGCCAGGATCTTCTCGACCACCACCCAGCAGCCGCCGCCGACGGCCTCCCGCAGCCTGCGCAGATAGCCCTCCGGGTCCGCGAGCCCGTCGACGTGGTCGATCCGAAGGCCCGCGACCACCCCGTCCCGGACCAGCTCCAGCACCTTGGAGTGGGTGGCGTCGAAGACGCCGGGATCCTCGACGCGGACCCCGATCAGTTCCGAAATGGTGAAGAAGCGGCGGTAGTTGAGGCGGGTCCTGGCCTCCCGCCAGTACGCCGGCCGGTACCACTGGGCGGCGAGCAGCGCCGCCGGCTCCAGCTCGGCCGTGCCCCGGCGCAGCGGGAACTCCAGCTCCCCGATCCGCAGGACGGCCCGCTCGCCCCGCCCGTCGACCTTGAGCCCTCCCGGATCCAGCGGCTCGCCGAGCACCGGCAGCAGCAGCTTCCCGCCGCCCGCCTCCCAGTCGATGTCGAACCAGTGTGCGTACGGGGATTCCGGCCCTTCCCGGGCCACCTCCCACAGCGGCCGGTTCAGCCGGAGGGGCGCCGGCACCGCCATGTGGTTGGGGACGATGTCGAGGACGAGGGCGAGGCCGTGCGCGCGGGCGGTGGCGGCCAGCTCCCGCAGTCCGCCCTCCCCGCCGAGCTCGGCCCGCACCCGGGTGTGGTCGGTGACGTCGTACCCGTGGCTCGATCCGGGTACGGCCTCCAGCACCGGGGAGAGGTGGAGGTGCGACACGCCGAGCGAGGCGAGGTAGGGCACCACTGCGCGGGCGTCCGTGAAGGTGAACTCGGGGCGCAGCTGTAGTCGGTAGGTCGCCGTCGGGGTGGCGGCGGGCGGAGCATCGGATTGCGGCGAGTCGAATTCAACGCCTGTGTACGCGGGCTGGCTCATGAGAACGTACGTACCCAGGATGCCGGATTCCGTGCCATGACCCAATGCATCCGGGTGACTGCGCCGGGTTAACGTGACGCAGGTGTCCGGAACCGTCAACACCTATCGTCACGTCATCGCCCTGACCGGGCCCCTTCTCCCGATCATCTCCTTCCTCGCCCGACTGCCCGTCGCGATGTCGCAGTTCGGAAGCGTTCTGCTCGTCGCGCAGACCAGCGGTTCCCTCGCCGCCGCCGGTGCGGTCGGCGGCACGCTCTCCGCCGGACAGGTGGTCTTCGGGCCCGTTCTCGGACGGCTCGCCGACCGCCACGGACAGCGTCCCGTCGTCCTCGGCGCCGCCGCGGTCAATGCCGTCGCGACCGCCGCTCTGGTCGCCGGGGCCCTCGCGGACCTCGCCACCCTCCCGCTCGCCGCGATCGGCGCCGTCACCGGCGCCTCCGTGCCGCTGATCGGTCCGCTCGCCCGGACCCGCTCCGTGGCCCTGGCCCACCGCGCCGAGGCCGACGAGAGCGTCGTGGGCGCCGTCCACTCCCTCGAAGGAACCCTGGACGAGGTCTCCTTCGTCTTCGGGCCGGCCCTCGTCGGCCTCGCCACCCTCGTCCTGCACCCGGCCGTCGCCCTCGGCGGCGCGGCCGGCCTCGTCGCCGTGTTCGGAACCCTCTACGCGCTCCACCCGACCGCCGCCGTCACGGCCGGGGTGTCCGCGCGGGTCCGCGAGGAGAAGGAGCGCTCCCGGCTCCGCCCGCCCCGCGTCGTGTACGCCGTGCGCGGCTCCCTCGCCCTCCAGGGCGCCATGTTCGGCGCCTGCCAGGCCGGGATCGCCGCCCTCACCGCCCAGCTGGGCGTCCCCGGCCAGGCCGGCATCGTCTACGCGGCCATGGGCGTGGTCAGTGCCGCCGTCGGGCTCTCGCTCGGTGCGCTGCCCGCCCGCTTCGGGCTGCGGCTGCGCTGGCGGGTGGCCACGGCCGCCGCGTTCGTGCTCTCCCTGCCGCTGCTCCTCACCGACACCCTGTGGCCGCTGTACGCGGTCGTCACCGTGCTCGGGGCCGCCTACGCCCCCCACCTGATCACCGCCTTCGCGCTCACCGAGCGCGCGGTCGAGCCCTGCCGGCTCGCCGAGTCGATGGCCTTCGCGGCCAGCTCGCTCGTCGCCGGGCAGGCAGCCTCGCTCGCCGTGTCGGGGCGGCTCGCCGAGTGGTACGGGCCCGCCGCGGCCTTCGCGGTGGCCGTGGGGGCGGCCGCCCTGTGCCTGGCCCTCGCCCTCGTCACCCGCGTACCGGCCGCCCGTACCCGCGCCCGGGAGGCGCCCGCCCCGGCCACCCCCGCGGACACCCTCCCGGGCGGCGCCTACGCCGGGCGCTGAAGCACCGCCAGACTCCGCCCCGGCAGCGTCACCCGGTCCCCGGCCGCGTACTGCGGCCCGGTACCGGGTGCCAGTACGTCCGCCCGTGCCGTGTCCACGACCAGGCGCCACTGCGCGCCGTGCCCGGCCGGGACGGTGAAGTCCTGCGTCTCCGCGCCCGCGTTGAACATCAGCAGGAACGAGTCGTCGGTGATCCGCTCCCCGCGGGTGCCCGGCTCGGAGATCGCCTCCCCGTTGAGGAACACGGTCAGCGCCCGCGCCTGCTGCGCCTGCCAGTCGCGGGCCCGCATCGCCTCGCCGTGCGGGGTGAACCAGGCGATGTCGGACAGGTCGTCGTGCGTCCCCTCCACGGGGCGGCCGTGGAAGAACCGGCGTCGCCGGAACACCGGGTGCTCGCGCCGCAGCCACACCATCTGGCGGGTGAACTCCAGCAGCGCGGGAGCCGGTTTGCCGGGCTCCGGCCACGCCACCCACGCCAGGTCGTTGTCCTGGCAGTAGGCGTTGTTGTTGCCGCCCTGGGTGCGCGCGAACTCGTCGCCGTGGCTGAGCATCGGCACGCCCTGCGAAAGCATCAGCGTGGCGATGAAGTTGCGCATCTGGCGTTCGCGCAGCTCCCCGATCTCCGGGTCCTCGGTCGGCCCCTCCACCCCGCAGTTCCACGACCGGTTGTGGGTCTCGCCGTCCCGGTTCCCCTCGCGGTTGGCCTCGTTGTGCTTCTCGTTGTACGAGACCAGGTCGTTCAGGGTGAAACCGTCGTGGCAGGTGGCGAAGTTGATGGAGGCCAGCGGGCGGCGCCCGTCGTCCTGGTAGAGGTCGGAGGATCCCGTCAGCCGGCCCGCGAACTCCGCGAGCGTACGCGGCTGCCCGCGCCACAGGTCCCGCACGGTGTCACGGTACTTGCCGTTCCACTCGGTCCACAGCGGCGGGAAGTTGCCCACCTGGTAGCCGCCTTCGCCCAGGTCCCAGGGCTCCGCGATCAGCTTGACCTGGCTGACCACCGGATCCTGCTGGACCAGGTCGAAGAACGAGGACAGCCGGTCCACCTCGTGGAACTGACGGGCCAGCGTGGCCGCGAGGTCGAAGCGGAAGCCGTCCACGTGCATCTCGGTGACCCAGTAGCGCAAGGAGTCCATGATCAGCTGGAGGACGTGCGGGGAGCGCATCAGCAGCGAGTTCCCGGTGCCCGTGGTGTCCATGTAGTGCCGGGGGTCGTCCGCCAGCCGGTAGTACGAGGCGTTGTCCAGCCCGCGGAAGGACAGCGTCGGGCCCAGGTGGTTGCCCTCGGCGGTGTGGTTGTAGACCACGTCGAGGATCACCTCGATGCCGGCCTCGTGCAGCGCCCGTACGGCCGACTTGAACTCCAGCACCTGCTGGCCGCGGTCGCCCGAGGCGTAGCCGTTGTGCGGGGCGAAGAAGCCGATGGTGTTGTAGCCCCAGTAGTTGCTCAGCCCGTCGTCCACCAGCCGGTGGTCGTTGACGAACTGATGGACGGGCATCAGTTCGAGCGCCGTCACGCCGAGCTTGGTGAGGTGCCCGATGACCGCCGGGTGCGCGAGCGCCCCGTACGTGCCGCGCAGCTCCTCGGGGAGGTCCGGATGACGCATGGTCAGGCCCTTGACGTGGGCCTCGTAGAGCACGGTGTGGTGGTACTCGTGTCGGGGCGGCCGGTCGTCGGCCCAGTCGAAGTAGGGGTTCACCACCACCGAACTCATGCTCTTGGGGGCCGAGTCCAGGTCGTTGCGGGAATCGGGGCGGCCGAAGTGGTAGCCGTACACCTCCTCGCCCCACTCGACGCTGCCGGCGACGGCCCGCGCGTAGGGGTCCAGCAGCAGCTTCGCCGCGTTGCAGCGAAGGCCGCGCTCGGGCTCGTAGGGGCCGTGCACCCGAAATCCGTAGCGCTGACCTGGCATGACGCCGGGCAGATAAGCGTGTCGGACGAAGGCGTCGGTCTCCCGCAGCTCTACGGCGGTCTCCGACCCGTCGTCATGGAGCAGACACAGCTCGATGCGTCGGGCGGCTTCCGAATAGACCGCGAAGTTGGTGCCGGCGCCGTCGTACGTGGCGCCGAGCGGATAAGCCTGTCCCGGCCAGACCTGCATAGATAACGACTCTTCCGTTCTGCGTCGGGGTGATCCGGCATGGACCGCGTCACTGCCAGATCTTCCCCGAAAGAGGGCTCTCACGCGGGGACTTGAGAGGGTCCTACCGGGTGACCCGGACAGCTGATAGGAGGCTCAGGGGACAATGGGGAGGTCAGATGATGCGCGCATCGGATAATGGGTCGAAGGTCAGACGGCGTGGCGGGCCGCCGGTTCGCACGGGGGACGCATCGGGCTGCAGGGGGCCGTGCGCGCGGAGTACCCTTCCGTGATCACTGGAGACGGGCGTCCAGACGCGGGAGGCGGTGCACGGGTGAGCTCGGGAGGTCTGGAGCTGCCCCCTGGTGACGGCGGTCACGAGGGCGGCCCGGCGGACGCCGCGGGCGGCGCTCCCGGCGGAATGCCCGCCGGTGCGGTGTCGCTCGCCCCGCCGGAGGCCGGGAGGACCGGGAAGGCGCCGGCCGGATCCGGAGCCGAGCTGGACTGGGGCGCGGACGCGTGGAGCGAGGTCCGGGTGCGCGCGCAGCGCGCCGGCCGCGCCTACATCTGGCTGAACCTCGTCGAACAGCGGCTGCGGGCCGTGGTCGGAGCCGTGCTCCGCCCGGTCTACGAACCCGTGCACTCCGCGGACGACTGGGTCGTCGCGGCCGCCGGCCCCGCCGGCCAGGAGTGGGTGCAGCGCGCCGTCGCCGTACGGGAGGTCAGCCGCCGCAAGGGCTACCTGCTGGACTCCGCCGACGACAACGTGCTCAGCTTCCTCACCCTGCCGCAGTTGCGCGAGCTGATGGTCCAGCACTGGCCGTGCTTCGAGCCGTACTTCGACGACCGGCGCGACATCGAACAGGCGCTGGACGAGCTGGAGGTCACGCGCAACGTCGTCTCCCGCAACCGTGCCCTGTCGCGGGCCGTCCTGGAGCAGGCGGAGCGGGCTTCGGCGCGGCTGCTGGAGGTACTGGGCGGCGGCGCGGGCTCGCCCTCCGCCGACCGGCTGCCGATCGACGCCGTCGAGGACCTCGTCGGAGACCGGTACGCGGACGTCATCTCCGTCCACCCCGACCGGGTGCGGCTGCAGCGCCAGCTCCCGGCGGAGGACCTCTTCGGCGGCGCGCGCCGCCTCGACGCCATCGGCATAGGCCTCAACCTGCTGGTCCAGAACTTCTCGGGCCGAAGACTCGTACGGCTCGCGGAGGCCGGCTGCCGGGTGCGGCTGCTGTTCCTCAATCCGGCGAGCAGCGCGGTCAAGCGGCGCGAGCGGGAGCTCGGGCTGCGCAAGGGCGAGCTGAGCCGGTCGGTGGAGATGAACATCCTGCACGTGCGGCGGGTGCGGGCCGGGCTGCGGGACGCGTCGGACTTCGAGATCCACGTCTTCGACGAGACCCCGCGCTTCACCGCCTACCTGGTCGAGGGCGAGTCCTCGGGCATCGCGGTGGTCCAGTCGTACCTGCGCCGGGCGCGGGGCATGGAGGCGCCGGTCCTGGTCCTGCGGGGCGGCGGCCGCGTCGGGTCCCGGGACACCTCGCGCGACGCGGACCACGGGCTGTTCCCGACGTACCGGGAGGAGTTCGAGTCGATCTGGCAGGACTCCCGGCCCGTCTCCTGATACCGGGACGCCCCGCGCCCCCCGGGTGAGGCGCACCGCCCGGCGGACCCGGGGGCGGCGGTGTCAGTGGCCCGTGGCAGGCTGAAAGCCGTTGACCGAAGGTACGGGTAGGGGTGGGGGGCGCGTGATGGGGGACTGGCACGGCGGTGTGCTGATCGGGTTCGACCTGGAGACGACCGGCACGGAGCCGGGGGAGTCGCGGATCGTGACGGCCGCGGTGGTCGAGGTGCGGGGCGGCGAGGTGCGCGGACGGCGGGTCTGGCTCGCGAACCCGGGGATACCGATTCCGGAACAGGCCTCCGCCATCCACGGCATCAGCACGGAGCGGGCGGTCGCCGAAGGCCGCCCGGTGCGGGAGGTCGCGGACGAGGTCGCGGCGGCCCTGGTGGACCACTGGCGGGCGGGCGGGATCGTCGTCGCCTACAACGCGGCCTTCGACCTGACCCTGCTGTCGGCGGAGCTCGCCCGGCACGGACTTCCCTCGCTCGCCGACCGGCTGGACGGCGCGGAGACCGGCCCCGTCGTGGACCCGCTGACCATCGACCGGGCCGTCGACCGCTACCGGCGCGGCAAGCGGACGCTGGAAGCGGCCTGCGGGGTCTACGGGGTCACCCTCGAAGCCGCGCACGACGCCGGAGCGGACGCCCTGGCCGCGGTCGGCGTGGCCCGCGCGATAGCCGCCCGCCACCCGGAGGTGGCCGCCCTCACCCCGGCCGCGCTGCACGCCCGCCAGGGCGCCTGGCACGAACGCTGGGCCCGCGACTTCCAGGCCTACCTGCGGGGGCAGGGCACTCCGGACGCGGTGATCGACACGGCGTGGCCGCTGCGGGGACTCGTGGCGGCGTAGGGGCCCGGCTCCGGCCCCCGTTGGGCGAACAGCGGGGCGCTCCCGGTCATGAAGAGCGTCCCGGCGTGGACGTGCTGGTGGAACCGGTCCCGGTTCTCCTCGTGGTGCCGCTGCGCCCGGGGGCCGCCCGACGGATCGGCGGCGACGGGCCCCGCGAGCCTCGCGGTCCGCGGCCGGCCCGGGCCCAGCCGGGCCCGCAGCTGCTTCCGGCGCGCGGGCGCGAACTGCAGCGAGTGGTGCAGGAGGACGAGGTCGAGGCCGCGGGCGCCCGTCCCGGGGCCGGCGCGCCGCAGCGGGACGTGGACCTCCGGCGATGAGCTGCGCATCCCTTGGTCGGCCTGGACGTGCAGGTACCGGATGCCGTCCGGGAGCACGCACCGGACGCCGCTCCTCAACGGGCAGACGTCGCCTGACGCGGCACTAGAACGGGTGCCAGCGGGTTTCCGTGTCCCCTTCGCGCAGCGAGGCGACCCGGCGGCGGAATTCGGCCAGGGCCTTGGGGTTGACCGGGGCGTGCTGGGAGACCCAGGCGCAGCTGGCCGTCTCGCGGGCGCCGCGCAGGACCGCGCAGCCCTCCCAGTCGCGCACGTCCCATCCGTAGGCCGTCACGAACGCCTCGTAGGACTCGGCGGGCAGCCCGTAGCGGTCGCGGGAGAGCGCCATCACCACGAGGTCGTGCTCGCGCAGATCGCTGGAGACCGTTTCCAAGTCGACCAGGACCGGCCCCTCCGGGCCGACATGGACGTTGCGGGGCAGCGCGTCGCCGTGGATCGGGCCCGGCGCGAGGTGCGGGGTGAGGGCGGCGACCTGGCCGGCGTACCCGTCGCGGCGGGCCCGCAGGTACGCCGCGTCCGCCGGGTCGATCGCGTCGCCCGCCAGCCGCAGCCAGCGCTCGACCCCGCCCAGCAGGTCCCGCGGGGGCAGGACGAAGGGGGGCGCGGGCAGGGCGTGGATCCGGCGCAGCAGCGCCGCGAGGTCCTGCGGTCCGGCCGGGCGGACCGCGTCCGGGAGCCGGTGCCACAGCGTCACCGGGTGCCCGTCCACCAGCCGGGGCTCCGGCTCGGCCGCGCGGACCGCGGGGACCCCGCACCGCGCGAGCCAGCCCGCCACCGCGAGCTCCAGCTCCGCGCGGGGCAGCAGTGCCGCCTCCCGGCCCACCTTGGCGACGAGGCCGTCGCCGAGCGCGAAGACGGCGTTCTCGCCGAGGGCCAGCAGCTGCGCGGTCCCGGCCCGCGCGGTGAGGCCCGCCGTCGTCAGCGCCTGCCTGGCCCGTGCCTCGTCCATGCCGTTCTCCGCCGTCCGTCCGGGTCCGCCGCCTCGACCCGGGGCGGGCCCGGGCGTCCTTGATCGGCCAAGTCTCGCACCCGGGCCCGGTCGGCGGGCCGCGGACCCGGTCGTGGCCGGACCGCCCGCACCGGCCCCGCCCACCCCGACGCCCCGGGACACGATGTCGGTGGCGGGTCCTATCGTTCGCACATGACGACTCGGAAGTACGCGGCGCTCCTGCGGGGCATCAACGTCGGCGGGAACAAGAAGGTCCCGATGGCCGAACTGCGCCAGGTCCTGCACGACCTGGGACACCAGGACGTGCAGACGTACCTGCAGAGCGGCAACGCCGTCTTCGGCAGCGCGACGGAGCGGGCCCCGGACGCCCTGGCCCGCGAGCTGGAGGCCGCCATCGAAGCCCACTTCGGGTTTCGGGTCGCCTGCCTGGTGCTCGACGCCGCCTACCTGCGTGCCGTCGCCGACGCCTGCCCCTTCCCCGTCGCCGAGCTGGAGGGCAGGCAGCTCCACGCCACCTTCTGCTCCGAGCTGCCCGACCCGTCCCGGTTCGCCGCGATCGACGGGCCCTCGTACCTCCCGGAGGAGTACCGTCTGGGCGACCGCGTCGTCTACCTCTACGCCCCGGAGGGCCTGGGCCGCTCGAAGCTGGCCGAGGCCCTGGCGAAGCCGGCCGTGGTCAAGGGCATCGACGTGACCACCCGCAACTGGAACACGGTGGCGAAGCTCGTCGAACTGACCTCGAACTGACCTCGGACTGACCCGGAACCGACCCGGAACTGCCCGGAGGCCGCCCGGCTCGGGTCCCGCCACGGGTCAGTCGGCCAGAGCGTCCAGCAGGGACGTCTCGCGCGGGCTCAGCCGGACCGTGGCCGCGTCCAGGTTCTCCGCAAGGTGGCCAGGGGAGCCCGTGCCCGGCGTGGGGCAGAGGACCGGGGAGTGGTGGAGCAGCCAGGCCAGGGCGATCTGGCCGGTGGACGCGCCGTGCTCGGCGGCCACCGCCGTCAGCGCGGCCGCGCTCTCACGGGTCAGGGCGCCGCTGCCCAGCGGGTAGGAGGGGAGGAAGGCGATCCCGCGCGCCTCGCACAGGGAGAGGAGCTCCGCCGAGGAGCGGTCCAGCAGGTGGTACGGGTTCTGGACCGAGGCCACGGGGACGTGGGTCAGGGCCTCCCGCAGCTGTGCGGCCGTCACCGTGTTCAGTCCGATGTGGCGGATCTTCCCCTCCGCCCGGAGGCCGGCCAGGGTGCCCAGCTGTTCCGCCGCCGGGACGGCGGGATCGAAGCGGTGCAGCTGGTACAGGTCGATCCGGTCGAGCCGGAGTCTGCGCAGGCTCGCCTCGCACATCGCCCGCAACCGCTCCGGCCGGCCCGCGGCGTGCCAACGGTCCGGGCCGGTGCGCACCACCCCGCCCTTGGTGGACACCACCAGCCCCTGTCCGTACGGGTGGAGGGCCTCGGCGACGAGTTCCTCGGCGAGGGCCGGTCCGTAGTTGTCGGCGGTGTCGATCAGGGTGACCCCGCGCTCCACGGCGGCGCGCAGGAGCGTCCGCGCCTCGGCGCGGGAGCCCCGCGGGCCCCAGTAGCCGGCGCCGACCAGCCCGCCCGTGCCGAGCCCGAGGCGGCGTACCGGCAGGTCCCCGCCGAGGAGGAACGTGTCTTCAGTGGGAACGGGCATGGCCCGACCGTAGCGCGGCGGCGAGCCTGTGCCAGGCTCGGGGCATGCGTTACATCATCATCGGCGCCGGGGCGATCGGCGCGACCATCGGCGGACGGCTCGCGGAGTCGGGCCACGAGGTCGTCCTCGTCGCCCGCGGCCCTCACGCGCAGGCCCTCCGGGCGGACGGGCTGCGGCTCACCACGGCCGACGGGGAGCGCGTCCACCGGCTGCCCGTGGCCGGCGACCCGGCCGGACTCGGCGAACTGCGTCCCGACGACGTGCTCGTGCTGACGGTGAAGACCCAGGACGCGATCGCCGCGCTCGACGCGTGGGGCGACGCCGAGGTCGCGGGCGGCGGAACGGCCGCGCAGCGGCTGCCGGTGCTGTGCGCCCAGAACGGCGTGGAGAGCGAACGCCTCGCCCTACGGCGCTTCGCGCGCGTGTACGGGGTCTGCGTCTGGCTGCCGGCGACGTTCCTGGAGCCGGGAGTGGTCTCCGCGCTGTGCGCGCCGCTGACCGGGATCCTGCACGTCGGACTGGCCGCCGGGGGCGCGGACGCGCGGGCCCGGCGGATCGCGGCCGACCTGGAGGAGTCCGGCTTCGGGGCCCCGGTCGTCGAGGACGTGATGCGGTGGAAGCACGCGAAGCTGCTGGGCAACCTGGGCAACGCGATCCAGGCGACGACCGGCCCCGATCCGGATCCGGCCAAGGCGGCGCTGCTGCTGCGGGCGATCCGCGAGGCGAAGACCGCCTTCGAGGCCGCCGGCATCGGGTACGCCTCGGAGGCCGAGCAGACGGCGGCGCGGGACGGCAAGGTCGAACAGCCGGCCGGTGTGCGGGGCGGATCGTCCTGGCAGAGCCTGGCCCGGGGCACGGGATCGATCGAAGCGGACTACCTGAACGGTGAGATCACGCTGCTCGGCCGGCTGCACGGGGTGAAGACCCCGGTGAACGACACCCTGCGGCACGCGGCGAACATCTTCGCCCGTGAGGGCCTCCCTCCGGGCGCGATGTCCATCGAGGACCTGACCGCCCTGGCCGACGAGGCCGTCGCCCGCGGGTAGCCCGCGGCCCGCGCCGGCGGCTCAGCCCGTCAGCGCGGGGACCCGTGCCGGGGAGCCGGCCGCGGCCTCGTAGCGGCGCAGCAGCAGGCGGGCCAGTTCCGGTGAAGGGCCCAGGACGGAGGCCACCACGTCGGCGCCGGCCGCCGCGGCGCCCGCCGCGATGCGGTCCGGAAGGCGGCCGGGGGCGATCACGTACGGGGCCACGGCGACCCGGCGGACGCCCTGCGCGCGCAGCGCCCGTACGGCGTCCTCCGTCCGGGGGAGAGCAGCGGAGGCGAACGCAGGCCGCACGGCGCACCAACCGGTGTGCCGCCACTCCCGCGCGGTTTCAGCGATCACTGCGATCGCCTCCGGGTCCGAGGAACCGGCGGACGCGAGCACCACACCGGTGGTGGCGCGGTCCGCCGGGGTGAGGCCGGCCTCCCCCAGGCGGCGCTCGAGGTTCGCCAGCAGCAAGGGGGACGGGCCGAGGACATCCGCGATCCGGACCGAGAGGTCCGGCAGGGGGGACGCGGCCGCCGTGAGGACGGCCGGGACGTCGGACTTGGCGTGGAACGCCCGCGTCAGGAGCAGCGGGAGGGCCACGACCTCCCGGACGCCCGAGCGGTAGAGGGAGGCGACCGCCCGGTCGACGGCCGGCCCGTCGAATTCCAGGAAGGCCGTCTCCACCCGCAGCCCCGGCCGCAGCGCCCGCACCCGCCGGGTGAGGGCGTGCACGGTCGCCGCGTGCCGCGGGTCGCGGCTGCCGTGGGCGACGACCAGCAGGGCGGGGGGCGTGGGGGAGTGCGCGTACACGGGGATCAGCTCTTGACCAGCAGGCCGCGGCTGCGCAGCACCCAGCGCTCGACCGGGCTGAAGATCAGCAGGTCGATGGCGATGCCGACCACGAGGATCAGCAGGATCGCGAGGAACACGCCGGGCAGGTCGATGTTGTTGCGCCCGTTCTCCAGCAACTGGCCGAGGCCGAGGCCCAGGTCCGGGGAGCTGGCGATGATCTCGGCGGCCATCAGGGAGCGCCAGGAGAAGGCCCAGCCTTGCTTGAGGCCGGCCAGGTAGCCGGGCAGCGCCGCGGGCATGACCACGTGCCGGGCGCCGCTCAGTCCGGTGGCGCCCAGGGTGCGTCCGGCGCGCAGGAACAGCGGCGGGATCTGGTCGATGCCGGACACGAGGCCGTTGGCGATGGACGGGACGGCGCCGAGCAGGATCACCGTGTACATCATCGCGTCGTCGAGGCCGAACCAGAGCACCGCCGGCGGCACCCACGCGACCGAGGGCAGCGACTGCAGGCCCTGGAGGATCGGGCCGATCGCGGCGCGGACGAACTTCACCCGGGCGACGAGCAGGCCGAGCGGGGTGCCGATGGCGAGGGCCAGCAGGAAGCCGAGCAGGCCGCGGGAGACGCTGGTCCAGACGACCTCCACCAGGGTGCCCTTGAGCCACATCTCGGACAGGCTGTCCCAGACCGCGGACGGAGCGGGCAGCTTGGTCTCGTCGGTGACCTTCGCCGTGACGAGCACCTGCCACACGATCAGCACGAGGCCGACGGCCAGCAGCGGGGGCAGCACCTTCTTGGTGAACACCTCGCGCAGGGAGGCGCGGTGGGTCTGGACCGCGTCGAGGGCGTCGAGCCCGGCCTCCAGACCGGCCAGGTCGTCGTTCTTGGCCGCGGTCTTCGCAGTGGTGTCAGTGCTGGCCATGACGGCGGATCTCCCCACGCAGTTCTTCAGTGATCTCAAGGGACAGCTCCGCGACGTCCGCGTCCTCGATGCGGCGCGGCTGCGGGATGTCCACGGTCCATTCCCTGGCGACCCGGCCGGGGCGCGAGGAGAGCAGGACCACGCGCTGCGCGAGCCGGACGGCCTCGCGCACGTTGTGCGTGACGAAGAGGACGGAGAGCCCCGTCTCGGCCCAGATGCGGGTGAGTTCGCCGTGCAGCACGTCGCGGGTGATGGCATCGAGGGCGGCGAAGGGCTCGTCCATGAGCAGCAGCCGGCTGTCCTGGGCGAGGGCCCTGGCCAGGGCCACGCGCTGGCGCATGCCGCCGGACAGCTCGTGGACCCGCTTGCCGTACGCGCCCCCGAGCCGGACCAGCTCCAGCAGCCGCTCCGCCTCCGGCTTGCGGTCGGCCTTGGCCACCCCGCGCAGGCGCAGGGCCAGTTCGATGTTCTTGCCCGCGGTCAGCCACGGGAAGAGGGCGTGCTCCTGGAACATGAGGGCCGGACGGCCGCCGGGGGTCTCGATCGACCCCACGGACGGCTCGTCCAGTCCGGCGACCAGGTTGAGCAGGGTGGATTTGCCGCAACCGGAGGCCCCCAGGATGGTGACGAACTCTCCGGGAGCGACATCGAGGCTGATGTCGTCCAGGACGAGCTGCGTTCCTGCCGGGCCGGAGAAGGACTTCGATACGTGCTCGATGCGTGCGGCGTGCTGGTGCTGCTCCGCTGCGATGCCCTCGGCAGCCTTGGCGAGCGTGGTGGCCATGGTCGTCACCTCCTGGGTTGCTGGACTACGGAGTTACTTGGCGCCGAGGCCGGCGTCGGAGACCTCGGGCTTGCCGGCGGCCTTCAGGACCTTGTTCAGGAGGGTCAGGTCGTAGATGCCGGCCAGGTCGGGCTGCTCGATGAGCTTGGCCTTGACCGCCCAGTCGGACTCGGTCTTCAGCGTGGAGGCCAGCGGGTCGTCGGTGACGAGGATGGACTGCCAGGCCGGGTCGATGACCTTCGCGTCGAGCGGCTTGCCGCCCTCGGCCGCCAGCTTCGCGTTCGCGGAGGCCTTCGCCTCGTCCTGGTGGGCGTTGATCCACTCGTTGGTCTTCACCGTGCCCTTCAGTACGGCCTCGACCACGTCCGGGTGCTCCTTGAGGAACTTCTGCGACACGATGACGTTCGTGATCACGAACTTCTTGTCGGGCCACAGGGCGGTCTCGTCGAGGAGGACGGCGCCGCCGTCGGAGACGAGCTTGGAGGCTGTCGGTTCCGGCACCCAGGCGCCGTCGATCGAGCCCTGCTTGAAGGCGTCCGGGGTGACCTTGTTGTCCGTGCGGACGACGGAGACGTCGCCCTTGCCGGA